>NZ_JAUBOV010000143.1:0-7816 GCF_036700405.1 Microcoleus sp. T3_D1 | reverse complement strand
CGATCGCTCAAAGCCGGAAAATGATTGAGCAACCGGGTTTCTCTCTCCATCGAGTATGAGAGAATCCGGGTTTCTGAGCGATCGGGCGATCGCTCAAAGCCGGAAAATGATTGAGCAACCGGGTTTCTCTCTCCATCGAGTATGAGAGAATCCGGGTTTCTGATCTCACGACAATGGCTGAGCATGAAAATGATTGAGAAACCGCTGGTTAAAAACTAGAGATTGCTAGCGATCGACATTTTGAGTCAATCAAAATCCGCCTCAATGATTCAACAAAAATGTTGTCTTGGCTGTCATATTCGGTAAAGAACTGCTTACGATTGGGCGTTTTACGATTTGGCGTTTGCGGTGGCTTTACCTGTAATCATTTTAGGTTAAATCCTATAGATTTAACTAGGTTTATCACAAACGGTTACGAACCCGCAAGACTTAGGAACTGTCACAAGCGCTTTAGGGTGGCCTAGCCCCACAGCATCACCCACCAACTAAACGATAAACATCCGAACATCTGGACGTTTTAGTTGGCAACTTAAATAATTGGACAGCTTACTCGACAGCACCTAAAGCTTTTAGCAAGAATTTTTGCCCTTGAGTTAAACCTGTAACGCCCTTGATATTCATGCCTTCATAAATTCTTGAAGGGGAGAGATTTTTGCCATACTTTTCCATTTCAACAGTTGAAAATTCAATTGTTTGTTCGCGGCTATCTCTAACTAAATTATGACTATTTTCTAGGGGTGTACTAAAAACCGATTTGGCCAAATTAGAGCCCGAAAAGTTGACTTGGTACAGATTAACACCCCTCATATCTGCTTGCCAAATAGTGATATCAGAAAAATCAGCGCCCGTTAAATCGAGTTGAAGTTGACATAATAAATTGAAGATATTACCAGCCCCATATCCGGGTGCTACACCCTGATCTGCTAATTTGATTAAAATGTAATTGAGTTTTTCGGCTAAGTTTTCGGTGGTGTTGTACGTAACTAGGAGTCGGGAAATTAAAGGCGTAACAATGGCGCTAATTTGATTTTTTCTGACCGACTCTTCGGCTGTAGCTTTAATCAGAGCATAGTTTTGAAGAAAAGGAAACAAGGAACAAGAGGATGTAGAACTATTGCACTCTTCTTTAGTAATTTCTTGGTAGAGTTGCTCAATTATTTTTTCTGTGATATAATCTCTGATTAATGGCTGCTGAGTGAAGCCAAAAATACTTTTTTCCGGGACTTGAATTGCGGCTTTTTCAATGAGAGAGCGCCACTGGAGAGATTCTAAGCTTTCTAATAATTCTGCATGGAAAACTGGCGGGACGATATCATTTAGAAGTTCTGTAGGCAAAACTGGTTCTCGGTTAATGGCTAACCAGTAAATAATTTGTTTCTCTATCGGAGATAAGCGATTAAATTGTTCATCTAACCAAAGGCGAATGCCATTAAAAATAGTTTCTTCTTGTTCAAAGAAATCTCGAATATTTCCCGAAAATAAATCTTGTATGGAACTCGCTGCTATTTTTAAAGCTATAGGATTACCTTGGTAGCATTTTATTAGTTCCGCTTCTTCAGCAGGGGTTCCTATTAAAGACTTAAGTTTGAGGATTTCCTTGGCTGCGACTGGTGCTAAACCTTGCAGTTGCAAGAATCGGATGGGTAAAGTTTCTCCGGTTAAAGATGCAATTTCTCTCGGTTTTTCTCGGCTGACAATTAGCACGCAACTTTGGTGATTGGTTTCAGCAATTTGTCTCAGAAGTTGGCTGTAGTTAGAGAATCCCTCGCGGTAAGTGCCTGCATAGCTACCACTCTGGAAAAGGAAGTCTAAATCATCAAGGATAATCAGACACCGATGCTGCTGTAAATACTTGATAAGAAGAGAGATGCGTTCGCCTACAACCTGGGGTAAATCGGTAGTTTGATCCTGTGATAAAAATTGGATAATTTTAGCTAATTCTTCGGGTAAAGGTGAACTATCTCGCAGGCTTTTCCAGATGACAAATTCAAAGTCACTTTGAATTTTTTCTGCTAACTTTACCGATAAAGCAGTTTTGCCAATCCCGCCCATACCGATCAGGGTAATTAAGCGGCAACGATCTTCTAAAATCCAATGTTTAAGGGTAGCTAATTCTTGGCTACGCCCGTAGAAAATAGAAACGTCGATCGCCTCTGATAAATTGTGGTGGGTTTTTGTTATTAAGGAAGGATTTAGGAAGGCGATCGCTTGTTCCTCTGGATAACGTTTTAAGCCCAAAGCTTCCCAAAGGTGACAATTAGCCCAACAATCGGGCAAATGGGGTGATGTGGTTGTCGGTGTTTTATCGGGAGACGGGCGTGTACATGATTCAAGGATTGAGTGAATATTGCGTTTTGTGACTTGAGTTCCCAATGCCAGAGAAATTGTTCGCCATAATTGGGA
This sequence comes from Microcoleus sp. T3_D1, assembly GCF_036700405.1. Taxonomy (NCBI): domain Bacteria; kingdom Bacillati; phylum Cyanobacteriota; class Cyanophyceae; order Oscillatoriales; family Microcoleaceae; genus Microcoleus; species Microcoleus sp. T3_D1. Next base: position 5,413 of record NZ_JAUBOV010000143.1, on the reverse strand, counting down.
ACCGATATCTTTTAAGTAGTCGGCATCGTATCCTGATGTATCCGCCATGTTTTGATAAGACAGTCCTTCCCAAGATTGGCGGAATACTAGGTCTTGAACGTCGTTTAAGTGGCCTGGTTTGAGCAGGGTGTCTAAAATGGCTAAGGCTTCTTCGAGAGTCATTAGCTGTAAGTGTAAAACAGTGACTAAGTAATTACTCTTATAGACTATCACTTTTTCTAACTATTGTTACTTTTTTTTACTTTGTTTATCAAATCTTCATATAAAGTTCTGGCCTTTTCTGACTTTTTCCCACTGTGGAGGTTGAGGTGAGAAGGTTATTGTGTAACTACGAACTAAAGGACTCGTGAGCATAAGGTAAGTATGAAAAAAATCTGTAAATTGCCAACGATGTAACACCTTCTCTTATCACGAACACTTTGGAAATTAGTATCGATTCACTAAATTAACAACCTATCATTCAGAGAGGAACTGAAATGTTCACCCGTAAACCTCTACAATCTCCATACAATATTCTTTCTTTTGACGGTGGCGTAATTCGTGGTCTTTTAACGGCGGTTTTGCTAGAAAAGCTAGAAGAAGAGCTACAGGAAAAGAATCCCGAAAAGGAATTAAAAGATTACTTTGATATCATTGCCGGAACTTCCACAGGTAGCCTGATTGCTTGCGGAATAGCTAGTGGACTTTCCGCCAAACAACTGAAGGGATTTTACCTAGAAAATGGCATGAAAATTTTTCCTAATTTCAAAGAGACTTTGAAAGTTTGGTTGGGTGAGGTGATTCAGGAAAATATTGACTTCAGCAAATTAGATCCTTTACATCTATTTTGTCAAGACGATAAGAATGACAAGAAATTTATGCTTCAACCTTTCTCCAATGGCAAAGGTCTGGAGGAGGTAATCAAAAGTGTATTTGGCTGTCAGGAATTTGGTCAATTGCCAAAATTAGTAGTCATCCCAAGCTACGATGTCTATAATCACGATGCTGTAATCTTCAAGAACTATCGAGAAGAGTATAAAACAATGCCAGTGTGGGAAGTTTGTAGAGCATCGTGCGCTGCACCTATGGCTTTTCCGGCTCACGTTACCCAGAATAAGGAATTTCTTAAATCTCTTAAAGTAAAGGCAAAAACAGCTACAAAAGCAGGGAAAGAGACAACTATAAAAATCCCGGATGAAGGTATCCCTTTAATTGATGGCGGTGTTGTTGCCAATAACCCTGTACTTTGTGCAATCGCCGAAGGACGCAAACAATTTAAAGATTTTCCTTCTGTAGTCGCTTCTTTTGGTTCTGGTATGGCTTTGAATCGGATTACAGTTGAAGAAGCGAAAGAGTGGGGTAGCTTGAATTGGGTAAGCATAGTCAAAGGTATCCCGATGCTAGATGTATTGTTTGATGGTTCAAATGATGCCAATGATTATGTTGCCAAAGAATTACTTTACGGAGAGAGCGAATACTACCGCTTTCAACCGCTTCTGACAGAGAATGTTAAGGCTTTTAGTGCCGACCCAGATAATCTCTATTTATTGGTTGAGATAGCAGAAGAATTCCTTAAAACTAAGGAATGCAAGGAGGATATGAGTAAGCTTGTTAAATCTCTGACATCGCATCATTCCTTATTGGATTCTATGCGGGAGGTAATTCCTTATTTGAGTCAATTGTAAGAGCACTATTGAGTCAAGATCAGAAAATTTCTTCCCCTGCAAGGATTTCTGGCATTCTCTGGGAGAAATTGGCTCACTAATTTCGATCTGACTTACGAATAAAGTCCTAGAAACCGGGTTTTTTACGAAAATACTTCGTTGCAACCCACAGATTCAGTAAAAAACCCGGTTTCTTTAGTCGATATTGATGTTGAGTTCCAGAAAATCCAACATCATTCATTTCAACAAATTTTAATTCTTGAGGTAAACTACCATGGCTACTTCTGATATAAAATCTGGTCAATTGGATAACAATGATTTTATTGTTCCCACTCCCCGTTTTTTGAGCGGTTTCACGCGGGCTGATGAGTATGACTTAAATACAGATGCAATCTCGCAACCTATCACGCTTGCTCTTGACGCTACAGATCCCAACAAAAATTTTGACACATTCCTGGAAATTATAGATGTGACGACGGGTAAGGTTATTGCTGATAATGACGATAAAGCAAATCCGAATAGTACAAACTCATTGATCGCACCTGGTCAGCCTGACGGTGGTGGCGATATATATGACGATCCGGCAATTGGTGATTCTTTGCTAATTGACGGTACCAACAAGTACAAAGTCCGCGTCACCAGTGTGAGTTCATTGCTGGATCCGTCGTCTACTTATCCCTACAGTTTACGAGTCAGTATTCCTCAAGGCAATGTCAGTTTAGTTCCGAGAGGTAGCACCTTCAGTAGCAGCCCTCTAACGGGCAACTCTATCACCTTCCCTGGTAAATTGGAGAGCGCTAAAGACTTTACTTTTCCGTTCAAGGCTCCCAGTAAGGACAGCACACTTGCTGATGAATTTCAAGTCAAAATATCCTCGGTGGGCGAACCGATCAAAATTTCCCTCAGCAGCACGACAAATGGCTTTGACCCTTATGTGGAAGTTGTCAACGCTAAGACTGGCGAAGTTATTAAAGCTGATGACAATAGCGGCGGCGGTAAGAACGCGCTGCTTTCTGTCCCGTACCAAGCAAATACTGACTACAGAATCCGTGTCAGCAGTAAAACTGCATTAGCTTCCTCTGCTGATTACAGCTTACAGGTCAGCACTTCTTCTGGCAATACTGTCACTTTGACCCCCCGCAGTGGTGACACCCGCATCCCCTCAGCGAACACCGGGCCGGACGTTATCAAACCAGAAGTGGGAACAGGGCCGGACGTTATCCAACCACCACGGGGAACAGGGCCGGACGTTATCAAACCAGAAGTGGTAACAGGACCGGACGTTATCAGTATACCTGTAACGATCGCAACACCAACAATCAATGCCCCCGGCTCAGGCAATCCTACAGGGCAATCAGCAAACACTGTTACGGGCCTGTTTTACAACCTCTCAGACAGTAAGGATGATATTTTGCTGTTCTCACTGCCCTCGACTGCTACTGGCAAACAAATCTTAGCCCTATCTGGCAGCGACAAGATTACTGGCACCAGCGCCGCTGATACGGTTAACGGAATGCAAGGAGCCGATACAATTGACGGAGGCGCGGGTAATGACAGTTTATCCGGCGGTAAAGAGTCAGATTCCCTTGAAGGTGGTGCTGGCAACGACGATATATTAGGCAACAATGACAACGATACTCTTACCGGAGGAGAAGGCAATGATACTATCCGGGGCGGTAAAGAGAAAGATAGCCTGACTGGTGGTGCTGGCGATGACTTTCTCTATGGCGATCGCCATCAAGATTTTCTCACCGGTGGCGATGGAAACGATACATTTGTCTTAGCTGGGGGACAGATAGCCGCAACCAGTTTAACAGATGCAGATGTGATTACAGACTTCAAGACTGGCGACAAAATTGGTCTCACCGACGGGAATACATTTGGCGGCCTCTCCTTTGAAAATGTCAGTTTGACTCTGACTGGACAACCTGCTGTCAATTCTATAGCAATTAAAGTTAAAGCCGACTCCAGTTATTTGGGTATCGTTCAAGGGGTAGCGCAAAGCGCTTTGACGGCAAATGCTTTTGTTATTCTGTAGCATGGGCTTTGTCCGCTCTATTTGAGTGAAATTAATCGCGATCGCCTTTGAGTTTGAGAGGAGGCGATCGCACTTGTATTCTTCCTGTGCGAGGGGCGATCGCACTCATCACCATGTGCCAGTTGCGTCGATGACCACGAATTTCAAAGGTGGTACCCGCCACGTGATTTATCCGTGGGATCAATCCAAAATCTAAAATCTAAAATCCTCAAGCCCCCGAATTGATCTCGCGCAAGTCAATCCAAAATCTAAAATCTAAAATCTAAAATCGAATGACTGTCCTCATCTCCCCCATCCCCCCATCTTTTCCATCCCATCATCCTCTTCTGCTCCTCAGCACCTATACTTAAAATTGGGATCTTACAGTTAATTTTTTTAAACCGAATGTTCAGCATTGACATCATTGTGAAAAATACGCCCGTCTCGCTGTCGGTGCAGCGGAAGTTGGAGGAGGACGCTGAGACTGTTTACCAGCAGGTGCTGGCGGCGATTCGCAACTCCCAACCGCAAATTTTGGAACTCACCTGCGAGAAAAATCCTGAGAAAAAGGTGGCTGTGCTCAGCAGCGAGATTTCTGGGGTGGTGGTTTCTCAGAAATCGGGGGCGTCATCTACAGGCCGATCCCCTGGGTTTGTCTCGATGACAGCAGAATGAGGGCTGGGGGTGTTGGTGCCGATATGAGCCAGTCAGCCGTTGCTGTGCGGGATTTGGGTTTTTGCTGGCCGTCGGGCGATCGAGTGTTGCAAGGTTGCTCTCTGGATGTACCCAAGGGCGAGTTTTGGATGCTTTTGGGCACTAACGGCAGCGGCAAGTCTACGCTGTTGAGGCTGATGGCTGGGCTGCTGCACCCCCTGTCGGGGGAAATTGACCTGAGTGGACGGGTGGGGTTTGTGTTTCAAAACCCCGATCACCAATTGGTTATGCCGACGGTGGGTGCGGATGTGGCTTTTGGTTTGGTGGAGGAAAAGCTTTCTAACGTTCAGGTGCGGGAGAGGGTGGCGGAGGCTTTGGAGGCTGTGAATTTGCTGGATTTGCAGCGGCGGCCGATTTATGCTTTGAGTGGCGGTCAGAAGCAGCGAATTGCTCTTGCTGGGGCGATCGCCCGTCACTGCGAAATTCTCCTGTTGGACGAACCGACGGCTTTGTTAGATCCTGATTCTCAGTTGGATTTGGTGGCGGCGGTGCAGCGCTTGGTGAAAAATCGCGGGATTACGGCTTTGTGGGTGACTCACCGTTTGGATGAGTTGAATTATTGTGATGGGGCTTTTTTGTTGGAAAAGGGCCAAGTTGTCGATCGGGGAGATCCGGCGCGTTTGAAGCAGCGGTTGATGCAAAGCCAAGATGTTTAGCCCTCAAGTAGCGGACGTAAAATAGCTGTAGAAGTCAAAGAGTCGCTAGGAGCAAAAAAATGACCGTTGAAGAAGCGATCATCGATAAGGTGCGGGTGTTGCCACCTGAAAAGCAACAAGAGGTGTTAGCGTTCATCGAGTTTTTGGATTCGGATGAGTGGGAGCATATCTATAAAGGGCGGTTTAAGGAACTCCAGCAAGAAGTGCAGATCGGAATTGATGCGGCGGATCGAGGAGATGTCATCGATGCTGACGTGATGTTTCAAAGGTTGCGGGACAAACTACGGCAGCAGCAAGCTCAGGTAGTTGAAATACTCACCGGCATAAATGCGCGGTGATTCTTGACGCTTCATAGGGTTCTGCTAACCGTTGCTAGTCTAACA
>NZ_JAUBOV010000142.1:0-8318 GCF_036700405.1 Microcoleus sp. T3_D1 | reverse complement strand
GGCATCTTTGGTGGCACACCTGCAACGGCGGATCTGGGGAATTTGAAGGTAAAAGTCAGTGCTTCTGATGGGAAAGCCTCAATCAGTGATGTCTTCCAAGTTAATGTCAATACACCCGCACCAACGGTAACACCGACTTCATCGGCAACACCGACTTCATCGGCAACACCGACTTCATCGGCAACACCGACTTCATCGGGAACACCAACGGTAATACCAGCACCAACGGTAATACCATCAGTAACACCAACACCAACACCATCAGTAACACCAACACCAACACCATCAGTAACACCAACACCAACACCATCAGTAACACCAACACCGACACCCACGGCGATCGTAATTAACACACCACCATTCAATAATATCGATCGCGGCGAACCAACTAATTTCCCACAAAATCAAGTGGTAGATAACCAATATCTACTGACTGATAATGATGACACCAGTATCCCACAATCAGCCTTTGGTCAACCTATATTCGGGTTATCAGGTAATGATAACTTGACGGGAAGTGGCGATAATGACACCATCTATGGTAACGAAGGCGCTGATACCATTGATGGCGGTAATGGTAACGATAACTTGTTTGGGGGGAAAAAATCTGATCAATTGTCTGGTGGTAATGGGAATGACTTCTTGAGTGCAAATAATGGCAATGATACTCTCACTGGTGGCGAGGGTAATGATCTCTTACGCGGTGGTAAGGACAATGATGTCTTGATTGGTGGAAATGGGGATGATGCATTGTGGGGCGATCGAGGTTTCGATGTACTAACCGGTGGTGCAGGAAAGGATACCTTTGTATTACAACATACTGCTACTAACCCTTCTCAAGCTGATGTGATTACTGACTTCACTTCGGACGATAAAATCAAGTTGATTGGTGCCACTTTCAGTCAACTAACTTTTGAGTCAGTTAATGTCATCTTAGATGGTACAAATGCTGTAGCATCAACGCTGATTAAATCGGGTAATGACTACTTGGGAGTGCTTTATAATCTGAATCCAACGGCTCTTAATAGTAGCTCTTTCTTGTAAGATTGCTGGCGAAGACACTATACGCTAAGTCATCACAGGGAGGCGAAAGCCTCCCTGTTTGGCTGTTAGTTTCTGAGCCGAGCTGCGGCGGTGAAGGCAATGATTTAATCAACGGTGACGAAGGAGCAGATATCCTGGGAGGGTGCGAAGGAAATGATACTCTTTATGGAGGGGAAGATAATGATACTCTCACTGGTGGTAAAGGCGACGATATCCTTTACGGAGATTTGGGAAATGATAGTTTGATCGGAGGTAGCGGTAACGATATCTTTGCCTTAACAACTGGTCAAGGATTTGAGATCATCGCTGATTTTACCCTGGGTCAAGACTTGATTGGATTAAGCGGAGGTTTGAGTTTTGGTCAGTTAGCAATCACTCAAAATACTCAGGGAACTCTCATCAAAAATGTCTTGACAGGAGAGGAGTTAGGTGTGATGCTTGGAGTGAGTGCCAATGCGATTACATCGGCTAATTTCATGCTGGTTTAGGGAAGGAGAGAAAAGTACGATCGCCCTTAAGTACAAAAGGGCGATCGCTTCAAAAACCAAAGAAACCGGGTTTTTTACCGAATCGGCAGGCTGTAACGCAGTATTTTCGCAAAAACCCGGTTTCTGACTACCCTAACGAATTTACACTGTCTTAGCCCACTCGATCCAAGTTTCCATCGGGCGGAAACCGACTGATTTGTAAAGCTTTGTCGCCCCTGTCAAACTGTCAGCATCGACGCTGAGTTTAGCTGTGTTTGCGCCCGCCGCTTTTAAGGAGTGCAAACCCGCCAGCAGCATCGCTTTTCCTAAACCCATTTTCCGAAAGTCGCGCCGCGTACCCAACAATTCAATCCAACCGTCTTTTGTGCCACTGCGGGCGTTTTTTTGGGGTTTGATTTGACAGTCGCAGAAAGCTGCAAATTTGCGATCGCCCGAAACAGCAATCAAATCTAATTCCGGCTGATAATTGGCGTCTTGCATCCAGTAGCGCACGGTTTCCGCAGTTAAATCGTGGTGATTCCAGTGATCGATAAATGACTGGTTGAACATCTCTACCCAGGGTTGGATGTCTTTTTCTCCTGATACGTGTGTCAGCTCAAAATCGGCGGGAAATTCGGGTGTGGGAATCGGTTCGGCGAGGGATCGGGCCATTGTCCAAAAATAGCGATCGACCTCAAAGCCCTGTTTTTCTAACAGCGGCATCTCATCGGTTTTGTCCTCCCGGCTGTAGGTACGCAATTTCGCGGGCAAATTGCGTTCTTTTCCTACTTGGCGCAGCCGCTTTTCTCCCCACTTAATTATGTCTTTTTCTAATCCTTCGCCACGGACATTTGGATGCACGTAAAACCAGAGAGAAGCGTCTATTTCATTCTGGGAATCGGGCATATCTAGGAGTGACAAACCGATTAGTTTGTAATTACCATCTTCCCACAACTGCACGTCACGGGCTTGGTCGAGTTTGGGGGCATCAAGTATTAGCTTGAGTTCAGTTGCAGAGACTTCTTCGCCGAGTCTATCCACTGCTTCGCAAGCATCGATTAAATTTGCGATCGCGCACCAGTCAGTTTCGCCCTTGTAGGAGCGTGTTGTCAAGATATTCATAAAAAACTTGCAATCCGTAATTTCGGACTGTTCCTCTTAGTTGGTATTGGCAAACAAGTACAGTAATTCAGACATTTTGCACAAATGTCAGTAACAGGCTTTCCGGCCTGTTCCACAAGAAATAAATGTTCTTGTGGGGCGGGTTCGCGTGACCGCACCTAAACTGTTTTTAGTATTTGAGAATGGTGTCGATAAAACTCAGAAACCTGTTTATATCACCCAGGCTTTCAGGTTTTATCTTATAGCGCAATCATAAAAATTGGTTTGCCTTTTTGGGCTAGTTTTGTATTGGAGTTTATGGCTGGATGTCGATGAGTCGCGCTCTCTTTCGTTACCAAGCTTGGTGCTTAAGTAACTACTATTGTTTGAATAAAGTTTCTACAGCTAAGTAAAGAAGTTGTCACCCCCACCGGGTAGTTGATTTTTACTTTTGCTCTTTTTAGAAGAAATCCTTTTTCAGGGATTTTTGGCTCCTCCTGTTAACTCGCCCGATCGGGGGAGGGGAGAAGTTGAACTTATTTAAAAGTTCCCTATTTCAACTATAACCTGAGCTGTTTTTTTTGGCAAGTTGGAAATCGAGGGAATCTTGCTAGTATGAACGAGGCTGGCATTTGATTGCAGGAGCGCTCCGGCTTTCAACCAGCCGTAACTGTAATTTTTATAACGTTTTTCCCTGAGTTGAGGATTTAATTTTATCCAAACGTTAAACTAACGTTAAACTGTTTTTTACAGATTAATATGAGGTAAATATGCTCGACAACCTCGATTTAGATATTTCCCTGGATAAAGAAACCTACGATGCCAAGATAGAAATTTTAATGCAACAGTTGCGATCGCTCCAACTGGCCTGCAGGGAAAAAAAATTGCCCGCAATCATTGTCCTCGAAGGCTGGGCCGCCGCCGGCAAGGGTGCTTTAGTCAAAAAAATGGTAGGGTACATGGACCCGCGCGGGTTTGCCGTCCACCCGATTTGGCCGCCGTCAGATGCAGAAAGGGGCTATCCTTTCCTGTGGCGGTTTTGGCAGAAACTCCCCGCCCGTGGCAAAATTGGTTTTTTCTACCACAGTTGGTACACTCATGTTTTAGAAGACCGGTTGTTCGATCGAGTCTCCGACGCAGAAGTACCGACAGTCATCAGGCAAATCAACGCTTTCGAGCGGCAGATGGTAGATGACGGCGCCGCAATTGCCAAATTTTGGATTCACCTCAGCAAAAAAGAGCTCAAGCACCGGCTCAAAAAACTAGAAGATGACGCATTACAAGCTTGGCGAGTGCGACCCGAAGATTGGAAACAAGCCAAAAAATACGAAGAATACACAACTTTTGCCGAAGAAATGGTAGCCCAAACCGGCACGGGCCCCGCACCTTGGACGCTAGTAGAAGGCGATTGTCAGCGGTGGGCAAGAGTCAAAGTTTTGACCCAAATGGCAGCGACAATTACAGAAGCCTTAGACAGACTGCCGACGCAATCTGCACCCGTGAAATTGCCACCTCAAGAAAGCTTGCAACCCACGGAACCAGACTTGCTGGCCCAAGTAGATTTAACTCAATCGCTGTCGCCCGACGAATACAAACAGCAACTTCGCGAGGAACAAACCCGTTTTGGCCAACTGCAACAAAGCATCTACGAAGAGGAAATCCCCGTCTTAGTCCTGTTTGAAGGTTGGGACGCCGCCGGCAAAGGAGGAGCCATCAAACGCTTGACGGACATCCTAGACCCCCGCAGTTACATCGCTAATGCCTTTGGTGTGCCGACAGACGAAGAAAAAGCGCACCACTACCTCTGGCGGTTCTGGCGGCGGCTGCCAACGGCTGGTAAAATCAGCATTTGCGATCGTAGTTGGTATGGTAGAGTGCTGGTCGAGCGAGTCGAAGGATTTGCCACCGAACCCGAATGGCGCCGAGCTTACCAGGAAATCAACGAATTTGAGGAGCAACTCACCAGTTTCGGTTGTGTCTTAGTTAAATTCTGGCTGCACATCAGTCCTGACGAACAGCTAAAGCGGTTTACAGAGCGGCAAAACAATCCATTTAAACAATACAAACTCACCGAGGAAGATTGGCGGAATCGCCAAAAGTGGAATTATTATGAAGTGGCGGTGAATCAAATGATTCAGCGCACCAGCACGCCGCTTGCTCCCTGGACGCTAATTGCGGCCGATAACAAGTATTATGCTCGTGTTAAAGTAATTCAAACGGTAACGCAGGCAATTCGGAATCAACTGAAGCGCCGATAAATTGGGATTGGTGAATGGGTAACAGGTAATGGGGAAAAAAAGCAGGCAGCAGAAAGCAGGCTTGAATTGCCAATTTCACCTCCCTGCGATCGATTCATTACCAATTATCAATCAACCATTACCAGTTATCAATTACCAATTAACTGTCAGCAATCTGTGACTGGAAGTAGCGGGTTTCACCCTGCAACCAATAGTTGATAGCTGACCGGAAGCGAGCATTAGGATAAATGCGATCGGACTGCGTTATTCGCGAAAGTTAAAAACCCACCGATGCCCGTGTTTCCTCCCGCAGCTAAAGTCGCGCTCGTTTCCACACTTCCCTACTAAATTATGAAGACACAGAATATTGCAAGATGCCAGAACTGTTAGCTCGCATTCTATTTCTATTCCTCCTGTTCTCACTGCTCAGATCGTGGTGGGAGCAATCAGGAGGCAAAGACAATCCCTTATTAGACCGGCTGCGCGTTTTGCTGCTGATCAGCCTTTTGATCCTAGCTTTTTTTGCACCAGACACCCCGGTCGGAGCAGCGATTTTCGGGCTCATAGCCTTCTTCTTTAAGCCGCTGGGTTTTTCCATCACGCTGCTGGTGATTGCATCGGCGCTGATCACGAACGGGGGCATCCGCAACCCGGCGCCGAGAATGATCCTGGCAGCGCTGCTAGTTTTGATCCTTTCGAGTATGCCGGTTGTCGCTTACTGGTTCGCGGAGCAAGCAGAACGGGACGCCGCTGCAGCCGTCCGCACAGCTTGCTGCGATGAAACTGCCGCGGCGATCGTCCTGCTGGGCAAGGGAACCACTCAGCCTCACATCCCCAACCGAGTAGCGATTCAACTGACAGATACAGGCAATCGCCTGCCCTATGCAGCCGTTTTGTACCGCCAAAAAGTGGCACCGATGGTCATCGTTACCGCTGGCCCCAGACCAGAGTTGGAGGGTTATGTTGGCGAAGCTAAGGATATCGAGACTTTGCTGGCAAACAACATGGGCGTGCCGCGCAGCAGTATCGTTCTCGACGATAACGGCAGCAACATACGCACCAGCGCCCAAGAGGTGAGAAAGATACTCGACACCCGTGGCGCCCCGCGCAAAGTAATCCTGGTAACATCTGCGATTCAGATGCGCCGTGCCAGCCTCGCTTTTGCGAATATGGGAATCCAGGTGATTCCTAGGGCTACCGACTTCTACACTTTTCAACCCACATCAGGAGGGAAATCCAGTAGACTCCGCTTAGACGCGGGAGATTTTTTGCCTAGTGCAGAAGCTTTGGTAACTACGACGCGAGTATTCGATGAATATTTCGGGTCTTTTTATTACTATTTGCGCGGCTGGCAGGCTCCCAGAGCCTAAAGTGGCAAGTTGCTGGTGTTTTTCTTAGGCAACAGCGACTGCTCCCCAGATTGGTTTAACATCTGATGAGAATGAGACCTTTGTGGGGAGCTGTTTTTTCTCATTCCGGCGGGGTCGCCGACAATCAAGTTTGCCATAAATGCAAACAATACCCAAAAGATAACTGGCTCCCACTGGGATTTTTTGGGCGGTGCTTCTGCCGCTTTGACAGATTCAACATTGACTTTGATGTCTAGTTTGCCTTCAATTTCTTTGCCTTTGAGAACTCCGTCGCTGCACACACCCTTAAAAGTCAGCGGAGCTGGCTTCGGGGCTTCTGCTACTGCTGCTTTCGTTTCTTCTGCCATTTTTTTATCCTGGTTTTGGTGAATCCGGTTGGATAGTACATTCTCAGAGGTTCGGGGGTTTTCCGGACAGGATTTGGCGAACTCTGAAAGAATTAAGTTAAATATGCACCCCGCCCCTTGCTGGGGCTTAAATATAAGAATCTGAAGGCATTTCCAGCTAGTGCTTGTTTGTTTTGCCTAGCAGCGTTGCCTTGAAGCTGCTACTTATATATCCGGGTGAAGGGGAGATTTTTATGCAGAGTACAGGTTTTTTATGAAAAATTTATTTGCTCCCGGCGGGCCCAAAGGTCAACAGCCTTAAATAAGGTGTCCCGCATCTTGCGTTGTATTTTTCGGGCAGGCGGGACACCACACAAAAATTTCATCAAATTATGAGCTTGCCTTATCTCCCCGAAGAAACCCAGTTTCTTCCCGCAGCGGGCCCAAGTGACGCAATTCGGTTAATAAAGGGGGCTTATGGCTCAATATCGCGCCAGGAATGCCAATCTAAAATTTAAAATGATCGAAATAATCGAGAGTGAAAATATCCACCAGCAAACTATCTTGCCTGCAACCCGAACAACTGGAAGCTTGGGCAAAAGAGGCAATTAATCGCAGTAGATCCGGTCAAATCCCTGCGTACATACCTCTCCTAGCGCAAGCCGACAGACAAGGGTTTGCCGTGCAAATTCGGGCAATTGACGCGCAAATTATGAGCTGGGGTAGCATTGCTCAAACATTCCCGCTGATGAGTGTAGTCAAGCCTTTTGTGCTGCTTTATTTGCTGTGCGAAGTCGGCGAAAAAACGGTATTTGACTGCGTTGGCTGCGAGCCTTCGCAACTGCCTTTCAATTCCCTAACTCAACTCGAAATAGACGAAGGGAAGCCGAGAAATCCGATGATTAATAGCGGGGCGATCGCCCTTGCGTCTTTGATTCCCGGTCAAAATGCTGTGTCGCGCTGTCAAAACTTGCTCGATTGGCTGAATCAACAGGCAAACAGTCAGTTATTTGTTGACGAGTTAATGCTCGATTCAGTTAAGGAAAACCCGAATCAAAATAATTGGAATCTCGCCTTGAAAATGGTAGAATCGGGTTACATTCAAAATCCCGAAATTGCTTTAGAAACCTACAATCGCATCTGCTGTTTTTCTGGAACTGTAGAGGATTTAGCTAAGCTGGGGATGGTTTTGGTAAATACTGGCGATCGAGCAATGGGGGAAAACTGCCGTACTGTCAAAGCACTGATGGCGACTTGCGGTTTGTATGAAGCATCCGGCCGCTTTGCGCTGCGGGTGGGACTGCCGGCTAAGTCGGGAGTTAGCGGGGCAATGCTGTCGGTAATTCCGGGCCAAGGTGCGATCGGCTTTTACAGTCCGCCCCTGGATAAAGACGGAAATTCTATCGGTGGCTTATTTCTGTTAGAAAAAATAGCTAAAACTCTGCGGCTAAGCGTATTTGATTAGATCGGGAATTTGGAATTTGGAATTTGGAATTGGGAAACAATATAATTCCGTAGGGGCGGGTTTTACGACAATATCCAATCAGTACAAACAAGCTTTATAAACCCGCCGCCACACCGCTAATAATCTACATCAACCAACACGGGCGATCGCCTGAAAAAAATGTATATTTCGATTTACCGTGGGGCGGGAGCGGGTTTTTGAGATTATTTGTTTGAGGCGTAGATTGTCGAAAAACCCGCCCCTTGTATCTTAAAAGAGTGAGCTAGCCGATCGCCACGTCATTGATTCGATCATACCGACAATCAGGC
>NZ_JAUBOV010000198.1:0-1542 GCF_036700405.1 Microcoleus sp. T3_D1 | reverse complement strand
GCGAGAATTTATGTGCAAAACTTTCCGAGCAGTTATCCGCCCAAACTTGGATTTGTTTCTGATTAGCTTCTAATTGCAGCCAGTAATCTTGTCGCTCCGATTCAGAAACCTCTGAATACAGAGCAGTTAAAATCAGACAACGGTAAAAATAATGGTGAGCACTAGAAATATGACCCATCAAATAATCGATCAGCTCTGCCGCGCGATCCGATGCTTCTAGCGCCTCACTATACTGTTCGTAAAGATAGAAAGTCTGCGCCTTTAAAACATAAAACTCGCACAGCGCTGCCATGCTTTTACGGTCAGTAAAATTTTCTAAATGCTGTTTTTCGCTAATCTCATCCTCTTCTCCCATCAAATTTAAAATGGCTATTTTATTAGCAATGATAATATCAATTGCCCATAAATTTTTAGTTTGCTCGCAGAAATGGAGCGACTTGCCAATATCTTCCAAAAGGTTATTCAAATTCATGCCTTGGAAGAAATAGGTAATGGTTTGAAACATCCGGTTATAACCAGTCCATTGCAAATTGCCCGATTGCAAGCCAACTTTATAACCTTCGTTATTAATTTCCGCCGTAGTTTTGAGCGGTCTCACCCAGCAGTTTAAGTAATTGGCAAAAATCACACTATCTTGGCAGTTTTGAGACAAGTTATTTGAATTTTCGCTGAGAGTCAGAGCGAGTCTGCCAAACTCATAAGCCGATTGGTAATCCCCTAAAATTGAATTCAGGATAATTCCATAACATGAATAGCAGTAAGACCCTCCCGCTACAAAACCGTACTTGAGAGAAAGGTTAATCGCTTTAATCACAGTCAACTTCCACAGTTCTTGAGATGAAAAGAACGTTAGCGGCCCCATGTTACCCAATAATTTCATTGCCATTTGTTGAGCCGGCTCTTTCATCTTTTCGGCATTAATTAATGAAGCAATTTCTTGGTTTGCCAAGTTGGCTGTAGCTGCCGCCATTTCCGCATTAATCGCCTCACTTAAATTATCTTCGGCCAAGTCTATGCCCAGCAAGTGAAGCGCTTTTAATCCCGATTGAACTGCTGCTTCATATTTACTTAGCAGAGTATACTGCACGATCAAAATGTTGTAAATTTCGGCTTTTTCTAGATCGGATTTAGCCCGGGCAAATGCCACTTCTATTAAAGCTTCTGATTCTTCAAAATTGCCGTTTAAATATTCGGCTTCTGCTAGCTCCTTATGAAAGGTAAAAGCTAGTTCGTAGGAGTCTTGCCAAATATCGCCCGGTAAAATTTCTAGACCAAATTTTAAGTAATCTCTGGCAGCCGAATAAGCCGTGGCATCTTTGGCTTTGCGAGCGGCTGTTAAATTTAAAATAGCTAGTTCAGTTTTCTCGCGTTCATCAATGATTAAATTCCGACCCGAATTTAAATGATCGGCAATTTCAAAAATTCTTTCGGCTCGTCGCTCAGGAGAAATATTTGCCAGTAACAAACGACCAATTTGTAGGTGAATTGCTGTTTGCAGTTTTGAGTCAATTAAAGCGTAACCTGACTGCTGCACGCGGTCGT
>NZ_JAUBOV010000197.1:0-1548 GCF_036700405.1 Microcoleus sp. T3_D1 | reverse complement strand
GAGTATTTCTACTTATTTCATAACTGAGATGCTCCCCGAATCATAAGCTTTTCTGTATTTAAAGATACAACTTGCCAAATTGTTATGTGATAAAGTTAAACTTGTGGAAACCTAAAAAAAACATAGATTGGAGTGTAATGATGTTACGCCATGTAATATCAGTTAGTTTAGCAATGACCGCCTGCGCAGCTCTTATGCCTACAAAGGCAAATGCTGCTACTTTCACACTTCTACCCGTTGGCTCTTTACAAAAAAGACCAGGTGACTCAATTGAATTTACATTAACATTCGATCCATCGGGAATTCCAAGTAATGATGGAAAAGTAAAGATCAGAAAAGTTGATGTGACTCCTACTTATGATGGTAGTGAGTTATCTTTTGATCCTAACCGAAGCTGGAGCCTTTCGTCCTATACATTGACCAATACAACAAATATAGCTAGTTTTTTCTTGACTGTTCTTCCAGGTGTTATAAAAGATGGAAATAGTGATTTCTTTGGGGTAAGTGTACAGTATGATTATAATACTGATCGGGGGGTAGAATGAAGAGAATTTATGTCAGTAATGCGTCAATAACAAGAGGATTTTCATCAAACTGCTTCAACCCATCTTTAGTATATTATCAAGGAGATTTATGGTTTTTTTATCGTTATCGGTTTAAACGCAGCGAACTGTTTAACAATATTGGTTTTGTGAAATTAGATTCTAATTTTAAACCTACTAGCAGGCACCAGACTCTTAAAATTCCAAAAGTTACAGAAAAAATTAAATCATGCAACGACCCTCGTGCATTTGTCTGGAAGGATAAATTGTACCTTTCGTGCCAACAAGATAGTTTTGTAAACAATACTTGGTCAACCTCAGTAGTATTAGGAAATGTAGACTTGAATAATGGTCAACTAGAGAATATTCACGTACCTAATTACGGTAAAAATTTCAACTACTGTATTACAGATGCACCACCTGCATTTGAAAGGAACTGGACTCCCTTAATAGTTGATAATGACTTTTACATAATTTATCGAATCAATCCTTTAACTGTAATAAAATTCTGCCCTCAACAACAAATTTGGACAGAAGTAGAAGTAACTCACAAGGATTCGATAATTCCATATCAAACTTACGTGTCGGGTGGGACACCTTTAATTCCATGGCGTGGGTCCGAGTACATCGGGCTATTTCATACTTATGTGAAGACAGATGAAGATCGACGTTTCTACTCTATGGGTTTTTACACTGTAGATGTAAATGAATGGCGTGTGACAAGTATTTCTCCTAAACCAATTCTGACTCCATGGAAAAACAAATGGAAAGATAGCAGACGACACATAGTGAAAAGGATGTTTGTAGAAACTCCCAGTTATGAGGTGGTATTTCCTGCAGGTATAATTGATTGTGGTAATGCCTGGGCTGTAAGTTATGGCTGGAATGACTGCCGTTGTTATATAGATATTTATGAAAAAAATATGGTTATTGAATCTTTAATACCTTGTTAGGCTGTGCGGCGAATCAAGGGAGCATCTCAGTTATGAAATAAGTAGAAATACTT
>NZ_JAUBOV010000141.1:7502-8762 GCF_036700405.1 Microcoleus sp. T3_D1 | reverse complement strand
TTCCCCAGATCCGCCGTTGCAGGTGTGCCACCAAAGATGCCTGTTGCGGCATTAAATGTTAACCAAGTCGGTAAAGCGGTTCCGTCTTCCTTTGTTGCGGTGTAAATTAAAGGATCGTTTTCAGCATCGGTAAATGTACCCGTTGGTACTGTATAACTAAATGCTGTGTTCACCGTAACTGATTTATCGGTAATTGCAGTAGCGACAACTGGAGCGGTATTTTTAGTGAAGGTAACTTGGTTATCTGTACTGGTACTGGCTGTGTTAGGGTTCCCAGCTAGATCCGTAACCGCATTGGCATTAATACTAGCGATCGCAGTACCCGCTTGAGTCATGCCACTGACTGCCACATTGTAAGTTGTACCACCTCCTGTCACCTCGGTGGTAGTGGGTCCGGCGGTACCACTGAGAGTAACTTTCGTCTTATCAAACCCCGTCACCGGTTCACTAAATTGAACGGTGTAGTTAATCAGGGTATTTGCCGTCGGGTCGGCTTGACTACTTCCTTGGTTAATCGTGACAGTGGGGGCGATACCATCAATGACCAGGGCTTTACTCCCTCCCAGGGATAGGGCTGAACCCAAGGTGGGGAGGGTTAATATAGCATTAAGTCCCCCAATATCTTGAATCGTGCCGCCATTGAGGGTGAGGGCATTTATGGTCAGAGATTCTAGGTCAAGGGACTCGTCTCCCCCTTGGACAATATAGTTAAAAGTGAGGGTTTTACCGCCGGTACCACTGCTGTAGGTAGCATATTGGTCGGTAGTTCCGGTTTCCAGTTGCAGTTGAGGTTTGCCCACGACAGTAACAGGGACATCAAATTCCGTGGTAATGCTAATGGTTTGGCCAATACCATAGAGACCATCTAGGGTAGTGGAGGTGACACGGGTGATGGTTGGAGAGCGATCGCGCAGGAAAATGTCACGAGAGCTGTTAGTGTCCCCTGTCACCAGGTTGGAATCAGACTCAAACACCACATAACGCCCATTGGCTGAGATACTGGGATTAAAGGAGTCCCTATTTCCCTCAGCAGCAGCGGAGTCAAGGGAGAGGCGGGTGGTGGTGTTCGTCTGTGTATCTCGCAGGAAAATGTCAGGCCTGTTGTTAGTGTCCCCTGTCACCAGGTTGGAGGCAAAAGAGTAAAACACCACATAACGCCCATCGGGTGAGATACTGGGCTGATCGGAGCCGTTATTTCCCTGAGCAGCAGCGGAGTCAAGGGAGAGGCGGGTGGTGATGTTCGTCTGTGTATCTCGCAGG
>NZ_JAUBOV010000141.1:0-7402 GCF_036700405.1 Microcoleus sp. T3_D1 | reverse complement strand
TGGTGATGTTCGTCTGTGTATCTCGCAGGAAAATGTCAGCCCTGTTGTTAGTGTCCCCTGTCACCAGGTTGGAGGCAAAAGACCGAAACACCACATAACGCCCATCGGGTGAGATACTGGGATTAGTGGAGTCGCTATTTCCCTGAGCAGCAGCGGAGTCAAGGGAGAGGCGGGTGGTGATGTTCGTCAGTGTATCTCGCAGGAAAATGTCACGACAGCTGTTAGTGTCCCCTGTCACCAGGTTGGAGGCAAAAGACTCAAACACCACATAACGCCCATCGGCTGAGATTCTGGGATTAAGGGAGGAGTTATTTCCCTCAGCAGCAGCGGAGTCAAGGGAGAGGCGGGTGGTAATACCAAGGGTGTGGGCGTAGGAAGCCAGAACCTTTGCTGTGAAAGGGAGGTGTGGTGCTTCTGGGGAGGGGGGAATTTGGTGAGAGAGTTCCCAGGTGCCACCTTTTGCCGCATTCCCGGTGGGGTTGGGGTTCGCGCTGATAGCTGCACCGGTGAGTTGGTGTAATTTTTCGATAAATTCAGCCCCCGCGTCTCCCGCCGCAACGGAGCACCCATAGAGGAGAATCTGGCTTGCTGTTAGTCCCCACTGTTGTAATTGGTGGGCGTATAGGTTCAGAGTATCGAGACTCAGTTGGGTATTACCGAGATAGAGGATACCCGGAGCCCCGTGTGAAAGGATATGTATCGCTTCAATATCTTTTTGATTGGCTAAGGCGTTTGTAATTTGTGCGATGCCGCTCGAATTTTCATTTAAAATGAAAATTCGAGCGGCATCGATACCTTGGATCAGGCTTTGATAATTCTGTACAGAAGAGTCTACGAAAATAATTTGCTTGTTCATGTTTGGTACGTTCATAATTGCTGAAATCCTTTATATCTATCGTTTACATCCAAGTCTGGCCAGGCTTGAAACCCCCGCCTCAAAGCTCAAGTCCTCTTGCATAGGACTGAAGAATTTATTAGTCTTATTGCTCAAATCGATCGGGCTGTAAAATTGTTAGCCCGTTCCAATTTTTCACGGGAAATAAACGTGGAAAACTGATTGTCTTTGCTCATGGCTGACAACATTCGCTCAGCTAAACCCCCGACTGGGGAAGTCATCGCGCTGTGAAACCGGGGATTTTGTCGTAGTAGTGCAGCCAGTAAAGTAGAGCCTGAGCGGGGTAGTCCTGATATGAAGTGGGCTTTCACTGGCCTCGTGGGGGAATGGGTTTCCATAACATGAGATGCAACTTAAATGTATCATACCACAGACATATCTTTTATAATATATTTTTATTTAACATTTCGCAACACAACATCTAGATTTACGATATCTTTACAATCTAGACATCGTGGGTTGGCTTTCCCTATCTCTATCATTGCTTCGGGCCCCTGCCTCTGTAAAGTCGGAAAAGTCAGATCATAAAGTCGGAAAAGTCGGATCTTTGCCATGAGGACATAATTTAGACCTCCCTCAGAGGCTGTGGGTATGAGAGTTTATTTTTTTTAGCGGAATTTTATTGGCTATTTTGCCAGACAGCATTAAGGTTGACGATATCTTTAGAATCTAGACATCGCCCTTGTTAATTACTCTGGAATTTTTGACCGCAGATGGTGGCGGATATACGCGAATGGACGCAGATGAATTTAGTTTAGTCTTGGACGCACGGGTGGTCAGAAACCGGGTTTTTGCGAAAATACTGCGTTACAGCCTGCAGATTCCGTAAAAAACCCGGTTTCTTTGGTTTTTGAAGCGCACCGGGCGGATATACGCAGATGGACGCAGATTAGGATACAGTTTGTTTAGTTACTTCTACATAAATATGTTCTAACCGCACCGGATACCGAGCAATTGAATCTATAGAAATCCCGTCGAACAGCAAAATAATCTCTTTTAATTCTAAACGTTCGGGCAGCCAAAAAGCCAAATCGCTACCGTAGCGGCGCGGGATGAAACTGTATTGTTTAGCGCGGGCGATGACTTCAGCTTCTTCGTCGGTTTTTACCACGATAATCTCTTCAGCCGGAATCAGTTTTTGCAACTCTTCTAAACTGCCCTCAGCTACAATACTGCCATTTTTTAAAATCCCGATTCTCTGACACAGCCGCTCAGCTTCATCCAACAAATGAGTTGTCAGCAAAATTGTAATTCCTTCGGATTGCAATCGCTGAATTAAATCCCAAATTTCATAGCGAGCCTCAATATCTAAACCCGTTGTCGGTTCATCTAAAATTACTAATTTAGGCTGGTGTACCAGAGCCACCGCAATATTCAAACGGCGCTGCATTCCTCCGCTCAAAGTTTCCACGGGGCTTGTAGCTCTATCTGTCAAATTTACTGCTTTCAAACAGTGTCTTACTTGATAGCGCCGCTGTTTCCGCTCTAAGCCGTAAATTTGAGCAAAAAAGTTGAGGTTTTCTTCGCAGCTAAGGCTTTTGTAAAGCAAGTTTTCTTGGGGCGCTACACCGATTAAGGATTTTGTAGATTCGGAAACAGGCTCGCCATTGATGGAAACTTTGCCGCTGTCGGCATTTAGCAAATTACATAAAATATTGATAGTTGTAGTTTTGCCCGCCCCGTTTGGACCGAGCAAACCGTAAATTTCTCCAGCTTGAATGTGCAGTGTTAAATCTTTAAGCACTGAACGCTCGCCATAGGACTTATTTAGCTTTTCTATTTGCAGCACTGCTTTAATTCTCCGTATTATTTTATATATTTACGATTTTTTCGGAATTATTTAACCGCAGAGAGCGCAGAGGGCGCAGAGGAGGATAAGAGAGAGATGAATAATTACGACATAATGCAATACGGTTCAGATAAGACTGATCCCCCCTAGCCCCCCTTAAGAAGGGGGGGACAAGAAGTTGCTCAAAGTCCCCCTTCTTATCAGATAAGACCGATCCCCCCTAGCCAAGAGGGCGGGCACGGGGAGTAGGGGTCGCACCGCCCCTACGAAGGGGGGGACAAGAAGTTGCTCAAAGTCAACCCCTACTCCCCTTCTTAAGGGGGATTTAGGGGGATATCCGGGGAATTAACAGTGTTAACTGAACCGTATTGCGACATAATTAGATAGTTTTAAAGCCTTCTTTCTACTCGCAACATCCGCCGATAAGACAGCCATCCGGCTACTATCATTAAAACTGCAAAAATACACAAAAAACCGAAGTGCGACGAAATATCAGCCAAGTCTTTGCCGTCAGCCCACACGCCCATCAGCGCTTCGTTCATGTGATAAATTGGATTGTACTGGGCGAGATCCAGCAGACTTTTGGGAAACAGCGAAGTCGGTAAGAATGCGCCTCCTAAAATCAACAAAGGAACGCCGAAAGCGGCTACTAGCGAGTTGACATCTTCAGTGCGCCTCGCAAACTGGGTGCCGAGAATAAAGCCTACACCTACATAAGATACAATACTGAGCAGAATAATCGCACATCCTAACAGAATAGAGCCTTGAAATTGTGCTCCTAAACAAGAGGCGATCGTGTATACTAAAATTACCTGACCGATGCCGATGCAACTGTGAGCCAGGAAAATTCCTAAAAAGTAGGAAGTGCCGCTCAGCGGGGAAATAAACAAGCGTTTGAGGGTATGCTGTTCTCGCTCAGCTACTACTGTTGCTACGCTACCACCGAGACAGCTAAAAAATAAAGCCGCTCCTACTAAGCTTGCAGGTGCAGCAGTTTCAAAGGCTTTTGCTGTGCTGAGATTAGCGCGTTCTTTTAAAATTAAACCGTTAATTAGCAAGATAGAAACTGGAAATATACTCCACAAGACTAAGCTGCGTCGCCGCCTCCCCAATTCAATTAATATTCGCTGTGCTACTGCGAGCGTTTCGTACCAGTATTTCATAGGAAATATATTAGTATTGTGAGAATGGGGAATTGGTAATGATGCCACCGCATATGGGAGCATCTCAGTTTTGCATTTATAGTGCGAGCGTCCCCGCTCGCGTGCTTGTATAACCACGCGAGCGGGGACGCTCGCACTACAATAAAAAATGCTTCTTGCAAAACTGACATGCTCCCCCGCATATCATACCATAGAGATGCCAATAATTTAACTCTCAAGAAAAAACCCGCCGACGCGGGTTTGGATTTTAGGGGGATAGGTTTTAACAACAGTTAAAAAAAAGAATGGAACAGTAACAACTTCTCAACCCATATCGAATCAGTTATTCCCAATTCTTTAAGCGAAAATCGAAAATCGAAAATCGAAAATCGAAAATCGAAAATCGAAAATTGTATAACTTGTCGCGGTTTCTTGCTGCTCTCAATTAATACTAAAGTTCTTACCTCTGTAGCATCCTTGAAAAGAAGTTAAACTGGTGCCGTTTTTCTGTTCCAATTTAGTCACGAGGGAAGAAGTATTGGAACTTTCAGCGGTAGCACCCCACTTGTAGATAAAGTCGCCGAGATTGTCTCCGGTTTCTTCGTAGCTGTGCTCTTCAATTGGAATTCCCGAAACTCCTGAAACAGTTTGGTTGTGGTATCCGTTAACAATGATTTTTTCGATAACGGCTCCCGGTTCTGCGGTAATGTTCCATTGCACGGGTTCATAAGCTGAAAGTGCGAGAATTATGGGCTTGTTTCGGCGTTCTACTTTGACTTCGATCCTCTCCGAGGGCTTCGCTAACGCACTTTTTGATAAATCTCGGTTCTTGTGATCCGCATTAGCTTCGTAAACGCCTATTAAATGAAGTTCTTTATTTCCGCTTGACGAACCGATATAAGCTGAAAAATCGTCGGAACCGCCAAGCCCGCAGTTGGCGCCCGAACTAATTGGGGAAACAAAAGCTGTTTTTTCGGCTAGTTTCTGCTGCACTGCCGGCACTACCCACAATCCGGTGCCGATGCCTAAAGCACCTATCAAAGCGGCCGCGATACCAAAAGGAAGGGCATTTGTGAGGTGGCGAACAACTGGTTTGGCTGTTAGTTGAGATAGGCTGTGCTGCCAAGTTTCACCAGTTTGTCGATCGGCATTGCCACCATCGAGACAGGCCAATAAACCTAAACTTTCCGGCTGTTCGAGCAGACTTTGAACAGTTTTCCCTTCGCCGACGTAGAGATTTCTAGTTGCGGTGTCTAAAAGCAGCCAGTAGCGATCGCCCTCGCCGAGGTTGTACTCTTGTAGGGCAGGATCGACTAAATCGTGCTGCAAAAACACCAGCCAAGCCATATTATTGCCAGTGCCGACTGTTTTGCCGTCGCTGGATATCAGTTGGTCGATGTCGGGTTCCCAGCGCCAAGCTACCCAGCGACTATCTCCTCGATAGCCGAGGGATTTTTCTAGTTGCGGATGAGCGGTTATTTCTAAGCGTTGAACTAAGTTTGACACTAGATTTCCTCCTCAAGTGCGTTAGCGAAGCCCGCCCCTACGGGGGCTACGCCAACGCAGAGGATCGGGTCTAGAGCAATTTTGTTTAAATTTAAAACAAATATTTTGCTCATGAAGAGCCTCCGAATAATCGGGTTAATTTTGTCTCGCTAATGTTATCAGCCGGTACTTTCCAAACCACACTGGCTTAACAAAAATATGCCTGTTGAATGGTTTAGCTTTAGAACTTGGAGCTGGCGAGCACCCGCCTGGTAATAATTTTAACCTGTGCTGTTGACACTCCCTAGCCTAAAGGCGTAGGGATTCTTAATTCATCGACTGACCTTTAAGCGCTATGTCCTTTCGGCAATCTTTAAACTTTTCAACCGTGCAATTACACCAATTGACGAGCCTAATTCACAGCAACCCGCCTAGGGTCTATCTCCAAAAGCGTACTAGGATACGAACAAGCGAGTTCGGGTATGCCCTACCCTACTTAACAAATGAACTAAATTATTTGTTTTCTGGTAAAGAGAATGCGTCGATCCTCTAGCTGTTTTAAGAGTTTTCGCTGCTCTGCGTCCAACAATTTATGCCTAAAAGTGTGTCTCCGTTTCACGATGGCAAAGGAGTTTAACCTTGACTGTTCTAGTATAGCACAAATACAAGAAATTTCCGGATTTTTAGGAATGGATTTAAGAAATTAAAGCCGTCCTAGAAGGACGGGGTTTTAAACCCTATTTTCTGATAACTAATCCTGTTACGGATTGAAGCTGGCTATCTATCACTGCTTCTACCTGGTTGGCCAGTTTTGAAAGAGTGCTTAGCTAATAGCGTCTACAAGTTCTTAGCTTAACTTTTATTTCGCTATTCTGCTACAAAATATGCCGATCGCACCTGAGAGCAATATTAAGCAGGCAAATAAATATTCCGGCTTTCTCGCGGGTGAAATATCCCTGAAAAAGAGACGGTTTCCGAGAAACCCGGTTTCTGTGATGAAAGTTCTGACACTTCGCCGATTACTGGCGGGGGCCATCAATCGCATCTCTAGTCGGTGCAAGGCCTCCGGGGCTAAAGGAACTCGGCGGCACTCTCGGAAGATTGAGATTGCGATTGGGAACTAAATCGCTGTTGCTGTCGCCAGCAGTTCCACCCGTGGGAGACGCACTGTTATTGGGATTGGTATTCGGCGCTGTTCCCGGATTGAGATTATTGGGATTGGTATTCGGCGCTGTTCCCGGATTGAGATTATTGGGATTGGTATTCGGCGCTGTTCCCGGATTGAGATTATTGGGATTGGTAATCGGTGAACCTCCCGGATTGGCATTGGGAGTACCTGCGGGCGAAGTCCCCGGAGTGAGATTGTTGGGATTGGTATTCGGCGAAGTTCCCGGATTGGCATTGTTGGGATTGTTGGGATTGGTATTCGGCGAAGTTCCCGGATTGGCATTATTAGGATTGTTGGGATTGGTATTCGGCGAAGTTCCCGGATTGGCATTGTTGGGACTGTTGGGATTTGCCGTGCCTGCAGGAGTAGTTATCGGGGTGCCGGCAGCATCTCTGGTGATGGCGTTGGGGTTCGGGGGAGGAGGCGGAGGAGTGGCTGCATTGGGGTTATTTGCAGGAGCATTGCCCGGAGCAGTGTTTTGGGGAGCAGCGTTGCTGCCGCACAAGCTGACTAAATCAAAAGTTGTGCCGCCTGGAGTTTCGATGAAGCAAACCGGCACATTTACTTGGGGGTTTGAGGCTCTGGGAAAATCGGCTGTTCCCGGCATGGGACGGCTAAAGGCAGCTTCAGCCATCAATGGGGTCAAGGCCGCCGATAGAGCGGCGATTGTTCGCAATAATCTCATCAGCGTTTCCTCAAATGTATAATTTTATTTTCTCCAGTATTGCCCATAAATTGCCAAGTGTCGTCACTCTAAAAGCCGATCGATCTTTTTAACAACTACTTCTACAGGGCCACCCCTGGCTGCAACATCTCGCCCAGACAGAAAGTACAGGTAGAAAAAGGCTTAGGAGCGCGAATTAAATAACTTACAATTTTAATTGTTATTGTGGGATGGGCGTCCCGCCCGTCCTTTTTGGACG
>NZ_JAUBOV010000008.1:25114-141557 GCF_036700405.1 Microcoleus sp. T3_D1 | reverse complement strand
GGTATTTTAAAGTCCCAAAAGCCTTTCGACCCCAATTATTTACTCGCTACCCCTTGACAGATCAAGACAGTATCTACGCAATTTATCGATCGCGATCCATATCGAGCATTTGAGCTATATCGGCAGGATTTGGCAGCCGAATTGTAGCATACTCTTGGTGAAGAATATCAAAAAAACTATTGACTTTTTTCTCAAAATGTGCAAGTCTAAAGTTCTGACTGCGTTGCTGTGCACCAGCTTGAAGTTCTGCTAGCAAATCAGGATTAACAATTAGTTGATGTGAACGCTGGCAAAGTTCCTCAACGGTATTGAACACAAAGCCCGATCGCCCATGTTCGACAATTTCCGGTTGGCCGCCGCCGTTGAAAACAATCGGAGCACAACTGTTGTGCATTGCTTCTACAGTCGCCATCCCGAAATGCTCAAATCTTTGAGGATTGACTTCACCCAAACCGCAGCCGTGCCAAAATATGCTTGCTCTAGCATAAAGCGATTTTACCTCATCGAAGTCAACATTGACTTTTAGCTCGATCGCCCTTGAATCTTGCTTCAATAAATTCTGAACAGTCTTTAAATAAGGATTTTTCGGAATGCTGCTGCCAACTAAGATTAGTCGCCATCCTTGAAAATCTTCGGGATAATCCGCTAGCAAACTGCGGAAAGCTTTAATTAGTTCAATTTGCTTTTTTGTTCCCCCAGCTTCAAACTGTCCCACCGCCAAAATTATGTTTTCTTTCGGCACTTTAACGGTTGCCATTTCCACGGGCGGATAAAGCAGAAAAGTTGGCTGTAGGTTCCAGCGTTTCTCCAACCACTTGACGGTAAATTGACTGTTGGCAATAATGAAAGTGTAATCATCGACAGCAAAGTGACGGTTGCGGAAGGTATTGGGAAAGTGACAGAAAAATACTGAGATTGGCGACAGTGGTTTAACTTTTTCCAGTTGGTTCGCGTTGATGAAAATATCGTAGTTTTTGCTTTCTCTGGCAATTTCATCAAAGGGATTTTCCATATCTTCCACGATGATGCTGGAATCGAT
Organism: Microcoleus sp. T3_D1; assembly: GCF_036700405.1. Taxonomy (NCBI): domain Bacteria; kingdom Bacillati; phylum Cyanobacteriota; class Cyanophyceae; order Oscillatoriales; family Microcoleaceae; genus Microcoleus; species Microcoleus sp. T3_D1. The sequence goes on along the minus strand of NZ_JAUBOV010000008.1, from coordinate 140,518 downwards.
GCACTGCATTCCGCGTTTATCGTAAAACGCCAAGGGCATAATTTTAATTTTGCATCCTGAAAGGTTGAGTCCGTACCAGGATTCTAAATCGGAAACAGCAACTGGTTTGTTGGCGATAAAAGTAATGTCAAATTCATTTTGCAGCAGCGAGGCGAGGGTAGCGACGTATTTTTGGCCGCCGCCGATAAAATGCAGTCCGTGATCGTAAATGGCGATCGACATTTTGCGATCGCCCCGAACCACCTGTAAGCGAGACAAAATGCGATCGATCTTCAGGCGACTGTAAATCACCGCCAACTTTTCCGACAACTGCGGGATTACAGTTTCGATGATTTCTGGTTTCTGATAATCTAGAAGTTTTTTAATCGCTACAAATAAACTCTCGAACAGCAAATCGTACTGCTTATGGGTAAAAAAATCTGAAGTATGAATTGAAGATACTAATTGCAACGGTTCATGTTTCGCCAAATACAAAAACCGATTGCGGTTGCAGAAATACTCGGTGAGTTTGCTTCCTTTACTCGAACCCCGATACTCGTGATGGGCGATTGCGGCGGGACTATAAAGCATTTTCCAACCGCGTTTGTGGCAGCGTTTTGCAAACTCTACATCCTCAAAATACATCACAAAATCTTCATCTATCGGCCCCACATCTTCGAGACATTTCCTGCGGAAAAGCACCGCCGCCCAACAAAGCCCTTCGACTTCCCGTTCTGTATCGTACTGTCCCGCATCTTTTTCGCCAAAGCCGACATCTTGCCAATAAAAATTAGGTAATTGCTGAATACCTGCGCTGTTAATTCGCCCGTCTTTAAACAACAATTTGCCGCTAGTCGCCCCTACTTCTTTATTAGTTTCTAGCCGTTTTACCAGAATTTCTAACCAGCGACTGTCAAGGGTAGCATCGTTATTTAGAAAGCCGATATATTGCCCTTTTGCTTCGCTGATGCCGAGGTTGAGGGCTTTAGCAAAGTTGTTGGCCGTATTGACAAAAATGCGAACTTTGGGAAATAGTTCGCCCAGGAAATTAACGGAATCGTCTTGAGAACAATTATCAATTACAATTAAATCGAGTTGCGATTCGGGATACGCAAGTTTTTGTAGAGATTTTAAGCAATCTTTCGTGTGGCGCAGACCGTTATAGTTGACTATAATTAACGAGCATATGGGCAGTGCAGTCATTCGATTTTAGATTTTAGATTTTAGATTTTAGATTGAGGAATTTAAGGATTGAAGAATTTTCGATTTGGGATTGAATCATTGAAAATTTGAATCATTGAAAATTTGAATGATTGAGGAATTTTCGATTTGGGATTTAGGATTTTAGATGGAGGAATTGAATAATTTTCGATTTTAGATGTAAGCATTGAAGCATTGCTCTCGCGAATAAATCTGGGGCCTTGCGACCAAATTATTTTGGGTCAGCTTTGATGCTTTATTTTTGTCGATCGAGCAATTGAGCGGTAATCTTCTCTAAAATAGCAGTATGTTGCTGCTGCACTGCTTTAATTTGCTCTATTTCAGACTGAAAAGTTGCGATCGCTCTTTGTTGAGTCTCAAGCTGTGCTGTAACTTCGGGATATTCGCTGCTGAATTCCGATTCAATTTTTTCAAAGAGAGTTTGTTGATTTTCTTGCAATTGTTGCAATTGTGTGCTTAAGGTATGCACGACGCGGGTATTAGCAAAATTGTAAATTACTTGTCGTTCGAGTACCGGTCTGAGCAATTTTCGGACTATTTTCCTAACCACAATGACTGCTGAACCGAGTCGCCTTTGGTAAGAGGTAATGGGGATGTTATAAATGTCGAAACCTGCCTTTAAAAGGGCGATGTCTTCGTCATCTTCATTTTGGGCGATGGCACTATTTTCTATTCCCAACAGCGACAGCTCAGCAATACCAATTCGCGGCTCCAAAGTTTGTCGCAATTTATTTATTATCTGTTGAGTTGGTATTTCTTCGTACTCCAAACTGTCTTCTCCTTTAAATGTAAGTTACGCCGTGCCCACCCTTAGTGCCAGCTTAAGACTGAAACCATGTCTAAATCGGGTTTCTATCCGAGTCTCGATCCCCCTAAATCCCCCTTAAGAATGGGAGTAGGGGTTGACTTTGAATAGTCTTGTCCCACCCCCTACTCCCCTTATTAAGGGGGGTTAGGGGGGATCGGGAAGACTGTGGAAAGAAGACAGTAGACTCGTAGTACCTTTGAGCTTAAGTTGACACAGATACATTGCTCACCTTACCTCGAATCAATCGCACAACCTTCTCCTTCCTATTTAAGCTAACTCAATTTGACTGTCATCACCAATCAGAAACCGCAGAGCTTTTGGACGAGCCGGCGCATTTGTGAGTTGAGCTCGCTGCCCGATCACGCTGTCAACAATTCGCTGGTGAATGCCAAGTATTTTCGCCCCTTGTAATATTACACTGTGTTCGATATCAGCATCAATCATCGTCACGCGATCGGCAATACTGCTGTAAGGCCCTATAAAGCAGTTTTCAATGCGGCAATTTTCCCCAATTACCACTGGCCCGCGAACTGTAGAATTAATAATTTCCGTTCCTTCGCCTATTTGCACTCGTCCGATAATTTGACTCTTGGCGTCTACTTTTAATTCAGTTGAAGCTACGATACGGCTATCTAAAATGATTTGGTTTGCACTCAGCAAATCGTCTTTTTTACCCGTATCCAGCCACCATCCCTCTAAATTGCAGGCTTCTACCTGTTTTTCCTGATTCATGAGCTGTTGAATAGCGTCTGTAATTTCCAGTTCGCCACGAGCCGAGGGTTGAATTTGATCGATCGCCTCGTGAATAGTAGGAGCAAAAAAGTAAATTCCCACCAGTGCTAAATTCGATGGCGGATCTTGTGGTTTTTCTACTAACTCCAAAACTCTGCCTTTCTCATCAACTTTTGCCACACCGAAAGCAGAGGGATTGGGAACTGGGCGCAGCAAAATCAGAGCGTCTAGTTTCTGCTTGTTAAAAATCTCTAAAAACGGATCTAACTGATTCTGAATTAAGTTATCTCCTAAATACATAATAAACGGAGAATCGCCCAAAAATGGTCTGGCAACTTTTACCGCATGAGCGAGCCCCGCCGGCTTTTCTTGCAAGATATAAGTAATTTTGGCCCCGAAGCGAGATCCATCTCCTGTTTTCGTCTTCACCTCTTCCCCGGTTTCGGGACTAATAATAATCCCAATATCCGTAATCCCAGCCGCCACAATTCCTTCAATTCCGTACCACAGTATCGGCTTATTTGCTACAGGAACCAACTGCTTAGCACCCGTATAGGTGAGGGGACGCAAGCGTGTTCCTTTACCGCCAGAGAGGATGAGTGCTTTCATCAGAATTATGGGTTTGAAACCCCGTCCTTCTAGGACGGCTTTACATTGAATTAAATCCCCTTGCGGGGTTGGGGAGGTATGGTTGCCTCCCCGCCGGGATATGGTTGTCCCGTTCTCCTTTCGGAGTAAAGTTAGCTTGTCGGTCAATGTTTTAAGGGCTTGTTAGGCTGAAAGCACCGTCCCAGTGACCTTAGGACTGTTTAACCCTCAGCGATAGAGCGGAAAACTAGCTTCGCATTCTCCGGTATCGTGACCCAAAAAACGTAGTCAGTTAAGACTTAGGCTGGTCAGAATGGCTTGTTAGATTTCTCCTTCAAGCCTCATGCCTTTAGGCTGAGGTTCCTGACTGGGTGAACTCTGAGTTATCCTTTAGGGTTTGCAGTGCTGGCTTGATTTGCCTGCACTTGTTCGCTCTCGTTGATTTTAAACCACCGCTACCCCGCTGGCAATAGTTGCCGTGTATCCTGATACAAATGATTTATTTTGCTCAAACTTTTATATTCCTGGAGGCACAGAGTGTCAGAAACCAGGTTTATTGCCACAGGAAGCAGTTAAAAGCTGAGGTTTTTTGTCACAAAACCCCTTTCTTAAGGTTGTGAGTGCGCCAGTCCCGATTTAATTGCGTACCCTTTTAATAGCGACCGTATCGGGCCAAAAATTGACTACCATTATTGTTTTGATTTGTCAACCAAGCCCACATCTGATCGCCCAGACAAAAATGCCACCATTCGTTAGGATGTTGCTGAAAACCCGCACCTATCATCGCATCTTTTAATATTTTCCGGCGGCGGTGATATTCCTGTTTTTGCGGCTCCTTGCTATTACAAAAATAATCGGGATAAGAACGTTCTGATATTTCATCAATCGGAGAACCCATATCAATTTGCCGATTATTTTCATCCACTAAAGTTATATCTAAAGCTGCACCTGTACTGTGAGGGGGAGGCGTCGCGCGATCGAGGCTCGGTACTGCCCAAAATTGATATACGTGTTCTATAATCACTTGGCGTTTGTCTTCGGAAACCGGAAATTCGCAGCCTTGAGCTAGGGCAATTTGATTAAAAGTATAATCTACCATAAATTGCTGGACTTCGACCGGCCGATAAGCGTCAAATATCAGAATTTTCCAATTTTGATAATTTTGCTGTAGCTGGGTTTGAGCGGCGATTAAACTATCTACGACTCCTTGCCGCAAATAGTAAGGGGAATCTGCTTTGCTGTTGTCATAGGGTGCACCCAACTTTTGATAAGGGTGGGGCATTTCAAAGGCAAAATGTTCTGGTGGAATAGGGACTAAAGGTTCGCCGCATTCGTCGATCGCTATTTGGTGATATGGTTTCATATCAAGGTGTTCCCTTACTCTATAATTACTGATTTTATGTTTTGAATAAATCCATATCTGAGATGAGGGAAGCCGTCTGGAAGTACCCGGTGAAGGAATCTCAGCAGTTAGTACAAACAGATTATCCGTCAAAGGCGAGCGTTGGATCGCTGCGTTGAATTCTATTTTATTTCCAAATAGGTTGCTCAATCCCTGTGTGTGATCTCTACGGTAAAAAACTAAAAAATCAAAGATAACATCAGAATTCAAACGTTGCCGTGCCCCTGCATTTTAGGAAGATGTATTGGGATTTTGCTGGAGTTTTTGCAAAAGCCTGTAGAACAAAAAATATATCGCTACAGCGCTGATGATTAAGCATAACTTGTACATAGCTGAAGAATCATATATGATATTCTTGACATTTATAAGGAATGTATATTTTGAAGTGTAACCGCCGGGAAGGGAGGCTACCACCGTAGAATCGTTGGGATAGGGATTATAAGTACCCGCCAGAGATATTGCGATCGACATACAAGCAATAACTACAAAAAAGTTTTTCAGCAACCGCGAACTTCTAACTTGGTGTCCTATGTGGCTTAGTGGCAAACACAATATAAACAGAGGAGTGACAAACCACCTCACTCCATAGGAATAGCCACCATAATCAACAGTCCGTAATGTATAAAGTAGCATGAAAGCTACAGAGGCAGAAATGCCGTATAGGTATGGCGTTTTGTACGACCAATTTTTTTGTCTAAAAAATGCCAGAATACCCATAACTGAGAAGAACATTAGAGGAGTGTGCGAGAAAAATCCTCTATTGCCTAAATACAAAGTAAAGGCATACCTAAGCGCACGTAAAAAGCTCTTGTGTGTAGCTACTCCCGACAAATTTTGCTTGCTAAAGATAGACCCGGGATACTCCCACAATGCTGCATTCATTGCTGGCGGAACTATGCTGCCGGAGAGATACATATTTAAACTCAAATAGCTGATAATTAAAGGGATACATGAAAGTAAAAATAATCCGGCCATTTTGATTGATTTGGTTAACAAAAATACCAAATAAAATGGGATAAATAAAAAGCAGGTGATATCAATACTTCCCGCCATTGATACCCAAACCCCGCACAGTATAATACTATTTATATCCCTGGATTCAGCCGATTTCAAGAAATAGTAAAAGCTGACTATAATAAATACTGCACCCAGAATGTGGTTATTTAATGCAACTGAATAGGGTAAAATTAAAGTTGCACTCCCCGCCAAAAACGTTGTTAGGTTAGCCCAACTCTCATCTGTTTTAAATATTTTTAACAAAATTTTGTGGAAATAAACTAAACCTATACAAGAAAAAACTCCGACTGATAATAGTGTTATTAAATAATAAGTCAATGCAAAATGGTTTGAGAAATTAATAGCGATTACGTTTTTTAGTAGAAAGTAAACCGCAGCTCCCATAAGGGCTGGGAGTGGCGGTTTGTCTGAATAGAAGTGGTTGTTGTAAAAATACTTATCAACTGTAAAGAATCGAGAATTATCAAATTGAGAATTATCGATCGTAAAACTCTGATATTCTACCAAAGATTTAACTGTAGCCATCCTTGAAGCGTCGGCACTAGATTGAATGTCAAGTTTCGTAAGAAGAACCAGCAAAATCAAATTTATTACAAAAATTATGACATATTTGTTTTCTTTGATTTGCTCTAATTTTTCTCTAAGTCGCATCACTTTTTTTAGGTTCAATAGGATGGTGGATATACTCTTTCATATTTGCTAAAAAATGTCAAGCCCTATTGCTTTTTTGAGAGCAGGCATTTAACCTGCCCCCATCCACACTTTAGATTTGGTCGCAAGCCAGCGAAACCTCAACCTCAAGAGCCTAACTTTGGCGGTAAGCAACTACCGCATAAAATGGATCGCCGCTTGGTATTCGCAGCATTTGCATAAAACTCGGCAAGTTAGGCTTGCGAACTATTACTTCCGGCTTGCTAAATCCGGGTATATTTGCTCCTTTGACAGAATCAAAGTAGCCCTTGACTAATTCTACCCGATCGCCCTCCGAACCTTCCCGCCAAGCCGCGATCGCCTTTTGATAAAACATCCGGTTGGAAAAGCTCATAATTGCTACGCCACCAGGCTTTAAAATCCGGTGAATCTCGGCAAAAACCGCATCCGGGTGCTGCAAATACTGTACCGAAACGCAGTTGACAACCGCGTCAAACTCTGCATCCGGCAGTGGCAATTTGGGATTGGCGTTCAAATTCTGCACAAAATAATGATTCAGTCTGCGATTCTTTGCCAACTCGTCTTCATTCATGCCGTGCCCTTCCACATGGGCAAATTGCATCTCGTCAGGCAAGTGAGAAACCCAACTGCTCATCATATCAAAAATCCGAGTATTCGGTTTCAGCCGTTCCCGATATAAATCGGTGAGTTGCTGAATAAATCCATCGTCTACGTGAGTCACAAACCGGGGAGCGGAATAGAACAAATTGTCGTCGGTGTCGTCTAACTTGGTGCGTTGGTCGGGTGGAAGCAACATAAATTCCGATCGCGAACTAGATTTACTCTTTCTAGTTTAAGAACAATAAGAATTGTTAACATATCCGGCAGAGGGCGGATTCCCGCTTTTAGCGTAGCATTCGATCGCCAAAAAACCTGCTGCCACCCTTTGGGCTTGTGGCAAGAAGACGGTTTGCCGACTTCCAGCATTGGCGACAAACTGCAACAGGTAAGCGGGAGGCTGACAGGCGCGATCGATCGCATGGAAGAAACAGGCCTAGTCCGCCGGGAGATAGAAACTCGCATTTGGCGCATTTGGCTGACAGACTCAGGCAGGGAACAGCAAGACGTATTGCCCCCGCTGGTAGCTGAAATCCGAGCTCGACCTGTCGAGGGCTTTTCAGAGGCAGATCGACAACTTTTTTTCCAACTGAGCGATCGGGCGCTCGTCAATCTTTCCTAAACCGACAAATCAATCTTTTTAGTGAAGTGCAGCAGCATCTAACTCAACTATAGCAATCCTAAATCATTCATGCAGATATGTAGGGGCGGTGCCCCCGTGCCCGCCCTCCGAAAAATGGGGCAACCACGGGGAGTAGGGGTCGGATTGCCCCTACAAGAATTATGCAAATGATTTAGGATCGCTATACATTAAAAATAACCGTAAAATACTACGCACTCTTAAAAAAAGCAGGGCAACAGTCCTACACGAATATCACCGCACCCGCCGGACAAATCGCCCGCAAATCCCTTGAATTCGGGCAGCGGCGGCAGCCGGGGACTCCGTTAATGGCGATCGTCAGTAACGATTTGTGGGTAGTTGCTAACTTCAAAGAAACGCAATTGGCACACATCAAACCCGGCAAAAAAGTAGAAATCAAATTAGATGCTTTTGGTTGCCCTAGATTGCAAAACCGTCTCGATAGTTTCTCCCCTACTTCTGCGCTCCATTTTCCTTATAGCCTGCCGATAATGCTACGGGCAATTTCACCAAAGTTGTGCAGCGAATTCCGGTAAAAGTTGTGTTTGATGCTGAAAACATTAAAGGCTACGAATCGCGGATGGCACCGGGGATGTCGGCTCCGGTAAATGTTGAACTGAAATAAGGGAAGGCACGACACGGATGTTGACACGGATACACGGATGAGTTGAGAAGTCGAGGATTGGATTTTATTCGGTTCGCGGGCGACTAGCAGGAGAATCCCCAACTTCTTGGAGAAGTTTGATAAGTTTGAAAAGCCGGGGATTTGATTTTTTTCGGTTAATGGCGATCGCCCTTGCAATATCATCTTAAAAAGTTAGGTATCTGGTAGTGAAAACGAAACCGAAATCTCGTTCACCAGCTAGAAAACGGGTTGTTGCTTTGTGATGAGTGGCGATCGATTCAAATCGGAAAAATATTATTGCCAACAAAACACCTCTATGGTATACTAGAAGATTGTGAATATTAATCAAAAGTAAAGTAACAAGCCGGGAGAAATCAAAATGACACAGCAAACCCTGCACGGAACCAGCCGCAAAAGAAAAAGAACATCCGGTTTTCGCGCCAGAATGCGTACCGCAACCGGTCGATTGGTAATCAAAGCTCGCCGCAGCAAAGGTCGCCACCGCCTCGCAGTCTAGCACTGCATCAAGGTTGAGAGGCCTCAACGATCGCCCTACGCCATGTTGCCCGATACAAACCGACTTAAGCACCGAAAAGACTTCAGCGCCGTATACCGCAAGGGAATGCGCCGTAACTCGGCCCATTTCAGCTTAAGAGCTCTGCGTAAACCAAAAAGCGTCGAATTAAGCAAACCGACAGCCGAGAAATCCTTGCAGCCGACTCGCACAGGCATTTCTATCAGCCTGAAAGTCAGCAAGCGCGCTGTAGTCCGCAACCGGATTAAGCGTCAGATTCGGGCAGCTTTGCGACAGCTATTGCCCCGATTAAAATTCGGGTGGGATTTAGTAATTGTCGTGCGTCCGATCGCACAAGAGTGCAATTATGCAGAAATTCTGCAAGAATTAGAGCAGTTGTTGGTAGAAGCCGAGGTACTAGATGGGAATTCGAGAGGAAGTATATTATGAAGGCGGCCCCGCGCCGGGAGACTTGATCCTCAATTTACTCCTGGGGCTGACTGTGGTGGGAATCCCCCTAGCAGTAGGAGCAATTGTCCGGGCTCTGTGGCTGCGGTATCGGATCACGAGCCGCCGAGTGTCCGTAACTAGCGGTTGGATGGGGGGCGAACAGACAGACGTTATCTACTCAGATATAGTCAAAATCGTCACAGTACCTCGCGGTTTCGGGACTTACGGAGACATGGTGCTCACCATGAAAAATGGCAGCCGCTTGGAACTCAGAGCTATGCCGAAATTTCGAGCAATGTATGACTACATTAACGAAAAACTGCCCGCAGCCGCTCAAAAAGCAAACGCGGCCCAAGCTAAATAACCGAACCGCTTTCACCCTGATTAGAGGCCCAATTCAGTGCGAGTATTGGCAAACTCATTACAACAAACCCGCAGACCGGGCGGTCGATCGACGGGCAATGTCCTAAGATAGAGACAAAACCCTAAAAATTGAGGCGGCTCGCCTTCAGCGGGTAAAAATAGTTCTCAACAGCAAACATAGAGCACCTAAATTAACTCAAAGCGAATGGATTTCGGTATCTCGTTTCTCTCCAACAACCTCATGCTCCCGATCCTAGATTTTTTCTACGGGATCGTGCCAAGCTACGGTTTAGCGATCGTAGCACTGACGCTCGTGATTCGCTTTGCTCTTTATCCTCTCAACGCAGGCTCTCTTCGCAATATGCGGCGCATGAAAGTAGCGCAGCCATTGATGAAAGAGCGAGTAGATCAAATTCAAAAACTCTATAAAGACAATCCTGCCAAACAGCAGGAGGAAATGAGCAAAGTATACAAAGAATTTGGTAATCCTCTAGCAGGATGCTTCCCGTTGGTGCTGCAAATGCCAGTGCTGTTTGCACTGTTTGCAACGCTCCGGGGTTCGCCGTTTTCTGACATAAATTACAGCGTCAACGTTCAAGTTTTGCCCAAAGAACAAATCGAAACTGTTCAACCGCAAGCTTTTGCTACACCGCCCCAAAATATTTACGTCACAGGTACTTTTCATGCTCCTGTTGTGGGGGTAATTCCAGGCGGCGACAAACTCGCAGTCGGCGACACAACCAAGATAAATTTTCAAACCCCAGAGGGCAAACCTCTCAAAGTTTTAGCGGCAGAAAATAAAAGCGAAATCGACTTTGAACCCGGCTGGAAAGTCATCAAAGGCGAAGAATTGGTCAAGGTAGATGAACAGGGCAACATCACGGCATTAGCGCCCGGTGAAGCCACAGTTCAAGGCACAATCCCCGGATTGGCTAGTAACAAAGGATTCCTGTTTATTGAAGCTCTAGGCCGCGTTGGTGCGATCGACTCAGACGGTACAATCCACTGGGATATTTTGGTAATGATCCTGGGCTTCGGCATCAGTTTGTATATCAACCAAATCCTTTCAGGACAAGCACAAGGGCCAAACGACAACCCCCAACAGGCTACAGTCAACAAACTGACGCCAGTCATATTTTCAGGGATGTTTTTGTTCTTCCCGCTGCCGGCCGGCGTGTTGATGTATATGCTGATTGCTAACATCTTCCAAACTGTTCAGTCGTTCATTTTGTCGCGAGAACCGCTGCCGGAAAACCTGCAAAAAATAGTGGACGAAGCAGAGGCAAAAACCCAAAAAGAACAAGGATTAGATGCACTTCCATTTGAGCCCAAGCGTTCTAAGAAAAAGGCTTGACTTTAACAACAATGAAAGACTCTCAAATGCAGCGCGGACAGGCATGGTTAGAAGAATTGCTACAACTGTCCGCAATTCCTTCAAAAGTGGTATGCGAACAACAAAAAGATTGCTATTGGATGACAATAGATGAAAGCAATCTGACTCCCGAACAAGTTGCAATCTTAGTCGGGCAAAACGGTAATGTAATAGATGCCATTCAGTACCTCTGCAACACGGTTCAGAATATAGGTCAGGAAGTAGAGGAGTCAATTCCTTATACAGTTGAACTAAATGGCTATCGCATCCGCCGCCAAGAGGAATTGCGATCGATGGCAGAGTACGCAGCAGATCAAGCGCGATCGACGGGAGTTGAAGTTGAAATAAAATCGCTGTCTTCGGCAGAACGCCGTCAAGTCCACAGCTTTTTGAGCGAATGTGAGGATATAGAAACTTACAGTCAAGGACAAGAACCCGATCGGCGTTTGGTAGTGCGCCTGCGCTGACGCTAAAGAAGGAAGAAGGAAGAAGGAAGAAGGAAGAAGTTAAAAATTAACTATTCCTTTTGACCTTTGAATTCAAGAAGTAGGAAGGCAAAAGATTATGGAGACAATTTATATCCCTCATCTACTCACAAAAACAGAGCGGAAAGAGGTCATTGATTTTGAAGAATTTATCCCCGATTTAGAAACTCTTACTCCGGTGCGAGGGCGACTGCAAGTGAGTCACCAAGGGAATTATCTTGAGGTGAAGGCAAAAGCAGAAACAATAGTTACTCTCACCTGCCACAGATGCTTGAAACAATACAATCATCGTTTGGCACTCAACTCATCGGAACTAATCTGGCTCGAAGAAACAGCAAATCAAACAGATTCAAGTTCAGCAGAAATAGAAGTTGCTTTAGAAGATTTGGTGGAAAATTTGTCCCCAGGCGGCTATTTCTCTCCGGGCGATTGGGTGTACGAGCAAATGTGTTTGGAACTGCCGCACAAACAGATATGCGATACTGAATGTCCGGGAATTTCTTTAACTGATGATGCAAATACAGAAAGCACCGAAACAGTCTCAGACAGTCGCTGGGCGTCTCTGGAGGCACTTAAACGGCAATTGCCTTAGTCAGTTGGCAGTGGGCAGTTGGCAGTGGGCAGTTGGCATTAGCTAATAAGAAAGAACAAAGAACAAAGAACAAATAACAAATAACCACTGACAACTAACAACTAACCACTGACAACTGACTAATGACTATTTTTAGCGACGAGTTTGAACTACTGCTGCGATCGCGCTACCCCCTAATTTACATTCCCACACGGGAAGAAGAGCGCGTAGAAGTGGCGATCGCCCAAAGCGCCAAAAAACAAGGTTCTCGCGCCGTCTACATCTGGGATTTTGTTGATGGCTACCAAGGCAATCCCAACGATACAGGTTTTGGCAAGCGCAACCCGCTGCAAGCTTTGGAATTTCTCGAAAAATTGCCAGCCTCTGCGCCGGCAATTTTTATTCTGCGCGACTTTCAGCGGTTTTTGGAAGATGTCTCGATTTCCCGCAAGCTGCGGAATTTGGCGAGACTCCTCAAATCTGTGCCAAAAAATATTGTCATCGTATCTCCTCTAATTTCGATCCCGGAAGACCTCAGCGAAGTGATGACTGTTTTGGAGTTTCCCCTGCCTGCGGCAGCGGAAATAAAAATTGAGGTGGAAAGACTGTTAGGGGCTACCGGACAAGCCATTGAAGGGCGTTTGCTGGATGAAATGGTGCGCTCCTGCCAAGGGTTGTCGCTCGAACGAATCCGCCGAGTTTTGGCAAAGGCGATCGCCACCAGAGGCGAACTCCATTCCGACGACGCGGAACTGATTTTAGAAGAAAAGCGCCAAACAATTCGCCAAACTCAAATTCTGGATTTTTACCCAGCCCGCGAAAATATTTCCGATATCGGCGGTTTGGACAATCTCAAAGAATGGCTGCTGCGGCGCGGCGGTGCTTTTTCCGATCGAGCTCGCCAATACGGTTTGCCACATCCCAGAGGTTTGTTGTTAGTCGGAATTCAAGGAACCGGAAAATCCTTAACAGCAAAGGCGATCGCCCACCACTGGCATTTGCCTTTGCTGCGGTTGGATGTCGGGCGCTTGTTTGCCGGATTAGTCGGAGAATCTGAATCCCGCACCAGGCAAATGATTCAGCTAGCCGAAGCTTTGGCCCCCTGCGTGCTGTGGATTGACGAGATTGACAAAGCTTTTTCGGGATTAGACGGTAAAGGGGATTCCGGGACAACCAGCCGGGTGTTCGGGACATTTATTACTTGGTTGGCAGAAAAAACTTCGCCGGTGTTTGTAGTCGCAACAGCCAACAACATCCAGTCTTTGCCGCCAGAAATGCTCAGAAAAGGCAGGTTTGACGAAATATTTTTTGTGGGTTTGCCCAGCCAGGAGGAACGGCGGGCGATTTTTGAGGTACATTTGTTGCGGTTGCGATCGCACAGCATCAAAAATTACGATTTAGAGCGCTTGGCTTACGAAACTCCCGATTTTTCAGGGGCCGAAATCGAGCAAACTTTGATTGAAGCAATGCACATTGGGTTTAGCCAAAATCGAGACTTTACGACAGATGATATTTTAGAATCAGCTAGTCAGATGGTGCCCTTAGCCAGAACGGCTCAAGAACAAATCCAGTTTCTCCAAGATTGGGCCGCTGCTGGGAAAGCTCGCCTTGCTTCTAGATACGGCAGTTTGAGCCGCCGGATTCAAGGTTAAGCTTTTGAAGTCAGTAGTCAGTTGTCAGTAGCCAGTTGTCAGTTGGCAGTTACCAGATTTTACTCAACATTCAGCAGTCAACACTCAACAGTCAACTTTCTGCCTCCTGCCTTCTGCCTTCTGCCTCCTGCCTTCCATCCGTTAAATCCGTTACACAATCCGTTGCCGAACTTCCTTCATTTGCGGTTTTATGAACACTGTATATAGCGTTTTCAAATTTTTAGTGGGTTTTCTGCTCGCGATCGTCCTGATGGCAGGTGCTAGCGTGGCTGCTGCACTTTACTTTGCCGCTAAGCTAACTACTGTGCCCGAAAAACCTGTTTTTCCCAACGACAAAACAGCAGTTCAGGTTGCGGGCGCTGCGCCGAAGTCAACAGCCCAGGCTAGCCCTGTTTCTACATCTAGCGATGCCCCGTCTCCGAAACCGCTGGAACCGGGAGCTTACCGCGCAATGGTGACTCAGCCGATCGGCTTAATTCTCCGGGATACAGGTAGCCGAGACTCGAACCGCATTGGCGGTGTTGCTTACAAGGAAAGAGTCGTAGTTTTGGAAGAGTCGCCCGACAAAGAGTGGCAGCGAATTCGGATTGAGGATGGCAATCGCGAAGGTTGGGTCAAAGGCGGCAATACTGAAAGAATTGAGGGCGAATAGGATTTAGACAAAAAATATACTCCTCTGATTGTGGGGGCAGCGAAGCAATCGTAGTGTGCAGGTTGTTTACCAACCCCGGATTTTTTCCTGTCTCTGGTTTCATATCTCGATATACACATTTCTCACAAAAAGTCAAGTTAAATTTATTTACGATATTTGAGATTGCAGTTTGAGGGGCACAGATTGCGGGTGCGATCGCCCCCTGCAAAATCCTGAATTTGACATAAAAGCCCAGCAGACAAAAGGTTTCAATAGCTAAAAGTCAACAGAAAAACTTGAACAAACATAAGTAAAACTTATGTTTTTCAGGAGAGTATGTTAAGAAAATTAGCAAAATTTTAAGGTTAGTTGCAAAACCCAGGCTGTTGTCACTGGCGCAGAGGCAAGAATGGTAGCTTGGATAACAAGATGTAAGTTTTCAGCTTAACAGCTACCAACAATAAAAAATATGTACGACAAACGTCCCGATCGAGATTTGGCGACTGCTGCTGTTACTGCGGCTTTGGGAGCTGGGGTCGTTACCTCTTTTGCGGTTAGCAGAGGGCAAAACCCGCTGGTAGCCATCGCAATTACTGTTTTTGCAGCGGGAGTAGCTGTAATTTGCGATCGGTTCGGCTTAATTTAAGCGAGCGTCGATTTTTTAATACACAGTCAACTTACGAGATGTTACACCATTCTCAATAAGCTTTTTATGAACAGGCAAGAAGCCTATTCCACAAGAAAATTCACTCTTTGTGGAACAGGCATCTTGCCTGTTCTTAAGAATGATGCAAGATGTGAGCTTATCAAAAAATCCCCGCCCTATTTGCAACTAGCAAAAGTGGGGATTTTTAGTGGCTAGTTTTTTGGTTAATCAGCGGTACTTTCCCAGACGCACTCGCCACATGAAGAAGCCGCGTTTCTTAACAAAAAACCTGCGATTTCAGGCTCTTTACCCGACAACAAATTAAGGTGATTACAACCTGCGCCCAAGTCTTGTGGTAATTTCTGCGGCAGCCCGATAAAATATTAGCCACCACTACCCCAGAACTTATTCTCTTTCGGCCTTAAAGGCTAAGACTGTGCCTGCAAACTTTTTTGTTGAGTCTCGCGTCTCTAGAAGCAGCGATGCTATCTTGGTTGTTACCTGTAATTATTTTTGACTGTAAATTTTTTAGAAAAACGGGTGCTTCGCGCTTTCCAGGTAGAACTTAGCGTTGATAGAATCCAAGCCAAGCGTGCTAAAAATGATTTTTGGCAGTTTGCTCCCACAACCCACCCACAATTTCACACTAAAAAATTATGGAATCCCTTGCTTACCTCGAACTTGCTCTTGTTTGCGAAGCACCCGCAGAGTCGAAAATTTTTGATGAGCCCAATTGGCAAAATCTATCGAGTCAGACTTACGTCCGTTTGCTGTCTGTGGCTTTGATGCTGTCGGTTTTGAGTGCAGCCGGTTCGGCTTTTGCTCAAATAGATCCGGGATATCCAAATTTGCGCTCTGTTCAAGACAGGTTGCGGGAACTCGGTTATTTTCCCAGATCATCGACAGGTCAACTCGGCCCGGTAACAAAACAAGCGCTGACTAACTTTCAGCGAGACTATCAACTGTCGCTGACTGGTAGGCCCGATCGAGCTACTGTGATAGCACTCAACAGTTTTGCCGGGGATGACGATCGACCTTTTAATACCTCTTTGACAACATACTATACAAATTATCGGGATCTGCGTTTTGGAGACGCGGGTGCAGATGTTTCCGCACTCCAGCGCAGGTTGCAGCAGCTAGGCTACTTCAACGCGCGTCCCACAGGGAGTTTTCGCGAAGTTACTCAAAATGCGGTTAGATACTTCCAGCGAATTAATCGACTGCGGGTAACTGGAATTGCCGATAGGCAAACTTTAGCTTTGCTGTTTGGTTCCACCCGGCCGATTCCCCCCGTTACGTTTCCGGGCGATATTTCAGGGAATGGCGGTTGCAAGGGGCTGCGGTTCGGGGACAGAGGGACGACGGTAGACTTGATCCAGCGGCAATTAAAAGCTTTGGGCTATTTTGAAGGCAGCGTTGACGGCAAGTTTCGCGAACGCACTCTCTACGCTGTGACTCGTTTTCAGCAAGATTACAATCTCGTTTCTGACGGCTGCGCTGATACTGCTACTTTGACGGCTATCGATGCCCAGATGAGGCAAGCTGAAATTACCTCATGGACTGAGGAAGATGACCAACAGAGTAATGCCGGAGATTTTCTGGAGTTGGGGGACAGAGGCCGACAAGTAGAATTTGTGCAGCGGCGGCTGCAAGAATTGGGTTATTACAGGAGCCAGATTCACGGTTGGTTCGATCGACCAACTCAAGCAGCTTTGATCCGCTTTCAGAGAGATAGCGGGCTGTTCGGGACTGGAAGGGTCGATCGCAGCACTCGATCGGCTTTGCGGCAAGGCAACAGGCAGGCAGTAGCGCCTGTGCCGCAGCAAATCGTCGCTGGTCTGCGACGGGGCGATACTGGGCCTGCTGTCCGACAACTTCAGTCGGCGCTCAGAAGTCTGGGCAAAAACCCCGGCCCGGTGAACGGAGTATTTGGAGCCGAGACCGAGTTTGCGGTGCTGTCGTTTCAGCAGGAACGCAATTTGTCACCGGCGACGGGTATTGCCACTCCGGCGACTTTGGCTGCGCTCCAAAATGGATTAGCTGGGCGGCTAGCTGTTCCTGCTGTTCCAATTAGCAGCAGTTTCAACTCTCGATCGAGCATTCAGCAATTACAAAGGCGGCTGCAAGACCTCGGCTTTTACAGAGGCTCGATCAGCGGAGTTTTGGATACTCCCACGAGAGATGCCCTCGATCGAGCTCAGCGCAGTTACGGGGTCAGCAGCGACGATTTGTTGAGCCAAACTTTTTAGCCCCAGGCTTGCGGACGCTACATCAAAGAAATCGGGTTTCTTGTTTCCGACTCATTCCTGAAATGATGTATTTTTCTTAAGAAACCCGGTTTCTGCATAACTCGGATCGCACTTGGGCTACCAATTTTTGTTAAAACTTGTAACAAGCCGTACTTGAAATGCGAAAATAGTGTAAGGTCACTCGATTGAATCCGGGGCGGTGCTGCCGTTCTGGGCGATCGACCTCGGACAAGACCAATTGCTAGAAACCAAAGACGGCCATCCCATCCGCAAAGCTTCGTGGCACACCGTATGAATGGTTAGCTGGCAGTCTAGCAGGTGCAACCCAGACTTTTCAGCTTGCTTCATGCCAATTTTCAAAATCGAATCGTTGTTAAATTCGATCGTTCTGTTGCACTGAACGCAGACTAGATGGTGGTGATGATGCGGGTAAGGCTGGTTTATCTCATAGTGTTTGTGACCTTCTGCTAGTTCCAGTTCGCGGAGGAGGCTCATCCTTGCCATTAACTTTAAAGTTCGGTAAATGGTGGACAAGCTAATGTTTTCTCCGCGATTTTTTAACAAAGTGTACAAATCCTCCGCACTCAGGTGATTGCCTTTGGGGAGGTTCTGAAAAACGTGCAAGATGGTTTCCCGTTGGGGAGTCATCCGCCAGCCTTTGTCATTGAGTTCGGATTTGAATGAGGACGCGGTATAAAGTGCCATAGTGACCCTCTCAAGAAAGTCTGCCTATTGACAATAATACACAACGATCGAGATATTTTGCAAATATCGCAGCTTATTGAAAAAAGATTGAGGAAAAAATTTGGTTTTTGATATTTTTTGACTTTTCACCAGCTTTATGACTGATATCAAATCCGGTAGCATCGGAATTATTCCTCTCTGTATTCTCTCCCTCTGCGTTCTCTGCGCCCTCTGCGGTTAAATCATTCCGATACAACCGGAAACGATATGAAAGCATCCAGGATACAAGCCCCCGGATTCATCCGTGGGGTCAATACTTCAATCTAAAATCTAAAATCTAAAATCTAAAATCTAAAATCTAAAATCGATTGACTTGCTGCAGAGGACAGAGAAGTTGTTGAGAAGTAAATATTTTTACTTCTGCCGAATGCCTCATGCCTTCTGCACAAGTGCCAAATGCCTTGCTCCCTGATTAATCGCGCTGACTGACCGTCCCAATTTAAGTCAAAGACTCCAGATAGTCGCGGACGCGGTTGCGACGCTTAGGTTGGCGGAGTTTTTGCAAAGCTTTGGCTTCAATTTGACGGACTCGTTCGCGGGACAAGTCGAGGGCGCGACCGATTTCGGCCAGCGAATAGGGGTGTCCGTCACCCAAACCAAAGCGCATCAAAATTACATCTCGCTCGCGGCTGGTCAAATCTGCCAGCAGTTGCTGCAAGTCGCGGTGCAAAGCTTCTCGCATCAGCATTTCTTCTGGGGAGATGCTGTCGGTTTCGAGCAAGTCGCCCAACTCTGTATCTTTTTCGTTGCCCACTTTAGTTTCCAAAGAAACAGAACGGGGAACTCGCAGCAAAACTTCTCGGACTTGGGGCGCTGTCATGTCCAACTCGACAGCGATATCTTCGATCGTAGCTGTCCGACCTTTTTCTTGAGAAATTTTGCGCTGGGCTTTTTTGATTTTGTTAAGTTTTTCGGTGATGTGGACGGGGAGGCGAATGGTGCGGCTTTGAGTAGCGATAGCCCGCGTAATTCCCTGCCGAATCCACCAGTAGGCATAGGTGCTAAACCGATAGCCCCGCGTCGGGTCAAACTTTTCTACAGCTCGCTCCAGTCCGAGAGTACCTTCTTGTATTAAGTCGAGCAATTCTAAACCGCGATTTTGATATTTTTTCGCCACCGAAACCACCAGGCGCAGGTTCGCCTTAATCATGTGGTCTTTAGCTTCGATGCCTTCAGCTTGAATTCTTTCGATCGCCTCCACCGTCATCTCGGCTAACTCGGCCCACTGGCGCTTGCCTTCGGACATAATTCGCTTGAGTTCTGGCACGTCACTGACACCGGCGGTTAATGCCCAGCGTTCCAGGGAAGGTTTGTGTCCCAACTGTGCGGATAACCGATCGCGGACTTCTATTAAATGCACGAAGCGTCCAATTAGCCCTTCTTCCTGGGAGGCGACGGTGTTGCGTAATTCCAGCAATTTGATATAGCGCTGAACTTTTTGAGCTTCCGAGACTTCTTCGTCTCTACCCAAGAGACGAACCCGACCTATTTCTTGGAGGTACAGACGGACTAAATCTGTAGTGCGACGGCTGGCATTTTTTTGCAATTTGGCTGCTGGGTCTGCATCTTCTGTCTCTGCTGGGTCTTGGTCGAGCAGTTCGTCTCCAGCTTCTTCAGCATCTTCATCCAACACATCACCTTGCAAGGGATTGACTTGCAGTTGTTCGTCGAATTCAGCTTCAGCGTAAAAAGAGGTGGCTGGCATAGTGATTTTCTCAGTGGCTCCGGTGAAAAGATGCTACGCTTAGCGGTTATTTATAATTAAGATGCCCATTTGGTTAAGACGAAGCATCACCGCTTTGTGTTTGTTTAGTAACTTTTCTGACTTTTCTGCTGTTGTTCGATCGAACTTTTGCTGCCCCACTTGTTTTACCAAGATTCTGGAAAACGCTAAGAACTTTCTGATGTAACAGGTTGAAGGCCCGAAAAGTGTGCTTTACTTCTTTGTTTATGTAGCTAGTATAGATAGTTACTGGCTAGAAACAAGTGACGTTAGTCAGAAGTTAAGTTAATCTTCATCACCGATAACCTGGTTCCCGATCACTTCGGAAAATTCGCCATTTTTTTAATAAAACTTTATATAACTCGGCGCTGTTGATTAAATACGCTGCCGTGAGCGCGGAAGTTTAATCCATTATAGAATATGGGTCTCAGAGTTGCTAGAGTCCCCAGTACCGAGTTATTGGCTGACGCAAAAACCGGGTTTCTTCCTCAATTTTCTGGATTAAAACCTAGAAGTTTGAGGAAGAAACCCGGTTTCTGGATCTTTTTTAGGTAAGTCGCGACTTTGAGGCGACGATCGACCGATAATTGTTTTGCTGTTGGCTGCTGCTTCCGGGTTAACATCACGCCCAGAACGCCCGCATCCGAAACGGGGTCTTTTGCCCTGGGTCTGCATATAAAGCGCAAGTTTTTCCTCGCTGTTACCCGGTTGATAGGGTTTTAGCGAGAATGGTGCGATCGGGCGCGAGTCATTGGTAACAAGTTAAGCGAAGAAAGCATTGTCAATCAGCCATTATGCTCAACATTTACTCGGATTTTGGGCATAAAACTGAGATTTGGGCGATCGAGGAATCATGCCTCCCATGATATTTATACCTACTCCCTCTCAAATCGTAAATTTTCCACTCCTAAAAAAGCCGTTTTTTTGAGTAATATTACTGATTGACAAATGCAATTAAGTATTAAATTGTCACCAATGGGCGTGAGTCATTCGATTTTAGATTTTAGATTTTAGATTTGGGATTGACTTGCGCGAGATAAATTCGGGGGCTTAAGGATTTTAGATTTTAGATTTTGGATTGATTCCACGGATAAATCACGTGGCGGGTACCACCTTTGAAATTCTTGGTCAACTCAAATTAAAGTTGTTAGCGTGGGTAAAGTTTCATCAGTTCCCTCACCTGTTCGGCGTGATAGGAACTGCGAGTTAAGGGAGAAGCGACAACTTGCAAGAATCCCAAAGATTCGCCAAATTTTCTCCAAGCATCAAACTGTTCTGGAGGCACAAAGTTTTCGACGTTCAAGTGCTTTTGAGTCGGTTGCAGGTACTGTCCAACTGTTAAAATATCGCAGCCGACAGCCCGTAAGTCCTGCATCGCCTCCCGAATTTCGGCGTCTGTTTCTCCGAGTCCCACCATGATGCCGGATTTGGTGTAAACCCCAGGTGCGAGTTCGCGGCTTCGCTGCAATAGTTCCAAGGTGCGATCGTACTTTCCTTGCGGCCGCACCTTGCGGTAAAGTCGCTTTACGGTTTCGGTATTGTGGTTGAGTACCTCTGGCCCGGCTGCGAGAATGATTTCTAAAGCTTGCCAGTTGCCGCACAAGTCGGGAATCAAAACTTCTATAGTTGTATCGGGCATCGCCGATCGCACCGCTTGAATGCACTCGACAAACTGAGACGCGCCCCCATCCGGCAAATCGTCCCGGTTGACAGAGGTAATCACGACGTGGTTGAGTTTGAGCCGCTGCACTGCTTGGGCCAATCTTTGGGGTTCTGTGGGATCTAAAGGTTGGGGCTTTTTCTCAAAATCGATGTCGCAGTAAGGACAGGCGCGGGTACAAGCCGGGCCCATAATCAAAAATGTCGCAGTACCTGCGTTGAAGCATTCGCCGATGTTCGGACACGACGCCTCCTCGCAAACCGTATTCAGGGATAAATCCCGCAAAATTTCTTTGACGTTGCCGACGCGCTCCCACTGGGGGGCTTTAACTCGCAACCACTGGGGCTTAACTGTCACGTCTGTCTCCGCCTGAGTAGTGTTTTACAAATAATTATATACGAGGTTGCTAAATTTTTACTTGAATGTGATAAGCTTAAAATCTAGTGACTAATTTCGGGATGTAGCGCAGCTTGGTAGCGCACCTCGTTCGGGACGAGGGGGTCGCAGGTTCAAATCCTGTCATCCCGATTGCTTTTAACTCTTCACGGGTAACGGGTTCGAGATTTATTACCCTCTAGGATATTCCACTTTCCGCTCATCCTTCGCTCAGTCCGACTCTTCTAAGTAGCTGAGTATCTCCAACAGTGCCTCCATATCAGCCAAGTCTGCCCTCGACTTTTTGCGCGGCGCTTTTAACTGGTTGAGCAAGTCGGCTGGCTCTGGAAATTCTCCGACGGTCGGAGCCGAGTTTTTATTTGCTTCCCGTGAGCGCCGCACTTCCTTGATCTCTTGCTCCAGCATCTGAACCTTCAGCCCCAAGTCGATCGGGCGATTCCCTAGGGGATAGCTGCGCTTCACGGGCGTGTTAATTCCCCTTTGCTAAAAAATAAACTGTAGCGACTGTTTTGGCAGAGGAAATTAGAGAATAAGGCGTAAAGAATCACAGCGGCAGTAGAGAGTAGCGAACAAGTCTTCGCCTTCTCCCTGTGTGATGATTTGGGACTGTGTTTAATCACAGATACTTGCTCAATGCTGAGAACTTTGACCAAGGTTTGAAACCGGAGGTCAGTATAAATACTGCAATAATTCTTAAATACAAGTTCATTAAGATTTACATCTTGAGATAGATGAATTAATAGCTGAATGAGCTTATAATAAAAGCTAGTTCTTAGCGGGTCTAAAATTAACCCGAAAACCGGAGGATATTCCAATGCAAATAAGTGGCAAAGCCTTCGGCTCCTGCTCTCGCTGCGAAACAGTACCCGAAAAAATAGAGGGTAGGGGAGGTCTATACCTATGGTTTCCAGTATCGCACACGCTGACCAAGGTTATTTCTGCCCTAACCAAGGCTGAACTTGAATTCCGGCTGTTAGAAGAGAGCAAGTGTTTGTACATTATGCTTGACGGAATAGCAAAAGAAAAGTTTAACGCCCTAGCATCATCGGTGCTGACAAGTCAAGAGTTGAAAGAGACTAAAGTTTTGTGGATGCGCGAAGTTGAACAGCCAAAACTTAGCGATTTTTATCGCAGCACTTCCTTAGACTCTTTTATTAATTTGAGTAACTCAGATTGGCTGTTAGATTTATTGTCCGAAGAACGCATTACTACACATTTTCAACCTATTGTTTATACCTCAGATACTTCTAAAATTTTTGCCCACGAAGCGCTGCTTCGAGGAATTGACGAGCAAGGAAACTTAATCTATCCGGGTCGGATTTTTGCCCAAGCAGAATCAGCAGGTCTAATTTTTCAACTAGATGTTTTAGCCCGGACTCGCGCTATCCACGAAGCCCATGTTTACAATATCAAAGAACTACTTTTTATTAATTTTTCTCCGACTTCAGTTTACGATCCCGCTACGTGCCTGCGAAGGACAGTACAGGCTATTGATGAATCGGGAATTCCTCACAGCAATATTGTTTTTGAAGTAGCGGAATCTCAGCACCCTCCTGATATCGATCACTTGATTAATATTCTGAGGTTTTACCGAGAGGCGGGATTTTTAATTGCCCTGGACGATTTTGGCAGCGGTTCTTCTAATTTAAATTTGATGCACCAACTGCGTCCAGATTTTATTAAGTTGGATATGCAATTGATTCGCAACGTCCATCAAGATTATTATAAGGCACTCATTACGGAAAAAATGTTAGAAATTGCCGCTCAATTAGATATTAAAACTGTTGCTGAAGGTGTGGAAACTTTGGAGGAGTTTGAGTGGGTGCGGGAACGGGGAGCAACTTTTGTTCAAGGTTATTTGATTGCTAAGCCGACTTCTCCGCCGATCGCAGTTACCAGCTATATTGGTGCTAAAGCACTACCTATTTCTGCTTAGATGGTTTCCAGTTGCGATTTGGCGCTACATTTGCTCGTTTTGCTCGTCCCCAGGCTCTGCCTGGGAACGCATATCGGGAGGTTCTGCCTCCATTCAAATGAGACAAAAATTTGGAGGCAGAGCCTCCGAATCTTCATTACCAGGCAGAGCCTGGTAACGAGAATTAATAGCACTTTAAACGCTCAAATTGCGCCGCAGAAACATTTCTAAGGATTCCATTCTCATGCCGTAGATTGATTCCAAGTTTTGCACTTCTTCGGGAGTGCAGAAATACTCGTTACCCAGCAATACCCGCAAAGTTCCTAAGTCTTTTTGAGCTTGAGGATTCAATAAACCCAACGCATTTCTTAAACCGTCAAACACCATCAGCGGCGGGTTGATTACCATCGGTTCGCGCTTGAATAAGCGTGCAAAAATGCGGGGAATGTCATCTCTTGTCAGCACATCCGGGCCACCGACTCGCAAAATTTGGTTGCGCGCGCCCTCGACTGTTGGCGAGTCTGCGGCAATCTTTGCCAAATCGTCGGTACTGACAACAGAGGTGCGGTTTTTGCCGTCGCCAATCAGCAGGTAAAGTCCGGTTTCTCGAAATCTTTCTGCTAGGGGTAACAAGCTGGAAGCAAAACCTGCAGGCCGCAAGATTGTATAATTCAAGCCGCTGTTTTGCAGGTATTTTTCAACTTCTCGCTTGGCTTTGAATACTGCGGAATCTTCGTATCCTCGATCGACTCCCAGTACCGAAAGAAAGACAAAGTGCTGCACTCCGGCTTCTTTGGCGCAGTCGATCAATTCTATGTTAGCGCGGTAGTGTACTGCTTGAACGTCGCCGCCGGTGCCGTGAGTGCTGATGATGTATTGCACTCCTTGGCAGGCTTTTTTAATATCTTTGTCTTGTTTTAAGTCGCCGATAAAAATCTCGGCGCCTCGGTTTTCTAGTTCAGAGTAGCGAGATGCGAGGCGAACGAATGCGCGGACAGGCTGTTCTTGCTGTCTGATTTCTCGTACAATTCGGCGGCCTAGTGCGCCTGTTGCTCCGGTTACTAAGAACATGATTTTTTGTGGTTGGTTGTTACTTACATCTTGCACATTTCTCAAGAACAGGCAAGATGCCTGTTCCACAAATAGTGAGTTTTATTGTGGTGTGGGCATCCTGCCCGCCCATCCCAGGCTTATTGAGAATGGGGCAAGATGTCAATTGTTATTAACCTTATAACTTATAAATCAAATTTCGACAATTACGGGGGCGTGGTCGCTGGGTTTGATTAATTTTCTGGGAGCAATGTCTATTGTACAGTTTTTTGCTTGTTCGTACAGGGGAGGGCTGAGATAATGGTGGTCGATTCTCCAGCCGTTGTTGCGTGGAAATGCGGCGGCGCGGTAGTCCCACCAGCTATAATGACCGCCTTCTGTGGTGAATTTGCGAAAGGGGTCGTTTAATCCTAATTCTATTATTTCTGTTAGTGCGAGGCGCTCGGCGACAGACAAGCCGACGGAGTTAGCATTGGCTTTGGGATTGTGGATATCTCGATCGTCCGGGACGATGTTGAAGTCGCCACAAATGCACAATTTGGGGGATTTATCTAGTGCTATTTTGAGGTATTCTTGCAGCAGTTTGAGCCACTTTAGCTTGTACTCATATTTCTCGCTGCCGACTTCGGAACCGTTGGGAACGTATACGCAAATAATGCAAATATCGTCTATAACCCCGGCTATTAGGCGTTTTTGTTCGTCAAAGATACCTGCGGTTTCGTCGCCGAGAATGGGGGCAAATCCGGTGCTGATTTGCGTTAGGGGCGATCGGCTGAGAATGGCGACGCCGTTGTAGGATTTTTGACCGGAAATGTAGCAGTTGTAGCCGAGGTTGATGAAGGGTTCTAGGGGGAAGTCTTTGTCTGTAACTTTGGTTTCTTGGAGGCAGAGAACGTCTGGGGAGTTTGTTTGCAACCAGCTAGTAACGTGTTCTATGCGGGTGCGGATTGAGTTGACGTTCCAGGTGGCGATTTTCATTAATACAGTAATCCTAAAGGTTAGGTGAGAGGGAGAGCGATCGCACCTATTTTAAGCTATTTTTGGCCGTGTCAACTCACTTGATTTGATAAATGTAAGCATCTTCGACCCACGTCTGATTAATCCGATCATTCGTCATTCTTCTGCCTGATAAGTCTAAATTCCAATCTTGTTGTATCTGACGTAAGCCCTCAATTAAGTCATGTTTTGGGCTTACTGCTACGAGGGCTGTCCAATCGATTTTCAATTCAGGTTTAACTTCGCGAAAGACTGACAGAATTTCTCCATAAGTTTTCAGCGAACCTTCGCGATCGTACAGAGGTGTAGCGAGCGTCAGTCGCCATGTTTCTGGTTCTGGTGCGTAGTTCCAGAGAGCAGAATCAACAGATAGATTTGCTGCATTTAGAGCGTCTATTAGTCTTTGACCTTCTGCTATTTCGTGACTTAATAATGTTGCTGTAGCCATTGTAAAACTCCGTGAGTGGGGTCAGTAATTGCTAAGTATATATCCAGGGCTTTTTGTTGGCTATGTGTTTGGTAACGGCTTTCTTCTGACCAGTCTCTGACCTCTAACCATCGCAATGAAAAATTAGGATCGTCGAGGAGAGACTTTAACTCTTTATCAAGTTTAGCAACTTTAACCAACTTTTCTAAATCGTGGGTGTAACTGTCCATAACATTTTTCTTGTCAGGAAAATCAAATTCCTGAGTCTGCTTGGCAATGCAAGCCTTTAAAGCGCATTCAATGACATAACCGCTGAGGTAGTAAGCACCGGAGTATTTATGATTGTTGAGCAGCACTTCTACTTCTTCAAGTCTAGTGAGTGCTAGGTTCTGTAAATCCTGCCTATTCACAAGTTTAGCATACCTCCATAATTTTTTACTATCTTAGCTCTAGTTTAGCAGAGCGATAAGTTTATCAGTTTTTGTTTCGGCTTTTGTTGATTATATATTCTCTGATTACTTGCCCGATCGTAAAGTGCGATCGCCCATTTTGTTTTACTGTTTCAACTAATGACCGTCGTCCTAAAGATTGCATGACTTTCAAGAGTTCTGGCGGTGATAGTTGCAGGTTTTCTGGTATTTTTGAGATGTCGGCAGGTTCGGGGGTATTGGCTAGCCATGCGATCGCCTGTTGTTCGGATGCGGTTAGGCGATCGAAATGCTTGTGCAGGAGTGATTCTAAGTCACCTAAGAATAGGGTATCATAGGAGAGGAATTCGGAAACGCTACCACCGAATAAGTCTTGAATCAAAGTGGCAACTATATTTAACCATAAGGGATTGCCTCGGTAAAGGTCGATTAGTTCTGACCATTTCTCCGGTTCTGCTAATCCTTTTTCTCTGAAGATTTCTTGTGCTTCGGGGCCTAAACCGTTGAGTGGCAGCGATTTGCAGGGGCGGTTTTCGCCTTCTAAGGCGGCTATTTCTCTGGTTTTTTCCCAACTCAGGAGGATTAAGCAACTGTTGTGGGATGATTCTGTTATTTGTTTGAAGAATGCGCCGTAATTTTCATATCCTGGTTGGTAATTTCCTGCGAGTTGTCCGCTGCAGAAGATGGTTTGGATATCATCGAGGATGATCAGACAGCGGTGCGATCGTAAATATTCTAGTAGGGGCAATCCCCCCGTGGTTGCCCTTTCTTCGGGATAGGGGGCGGGCACGGGGGCACCGCCCCTACAGAATTTAATTAAGTCGGTTTGGAGTGATGCCAGGGGTGGAGAGTTGCGGAGACTTCGCCAGATGATGTAATCGAATTCGTGTTGAATTTGTGGGATTAGTTGGAGAGTAAGGGCGGTTTTGCCAATACCGGATAAGCCTAAGATGGTGATGAGACGGGTGCGGCCTAAAATCCAGTTTTCGAGGGTGGTGAGTTGCGATGTGCGGTTATAGAATAGTTTGGGTTCTGGTGCATCAGCTAAATCTAAATGTACTTTCGGTTCAGAAATGCTTGTTTTTTCGTTAAACTTATCCTTGTCTTGCGGTTCAGATTGTAAATTTTTTGAGGATTGCGAACTATCAGCAGAGATGTTACCAATATGGATGCAGCCATTCCCGACGAGTGAGACAATATTAGAAGCTTGTAAATTTTCCAACTTAGCTCTAAAATTTGCTTTAGATACTTGTTCCTCGCCTAATCCAACTGATAAAAGTTTCCATAATTTAAAGCCAACCTCTTTAACGTATTTCTCTGACCGGTTGTGATGCTGTGCAATTTCTTTATATTTCTGATTGTCCCAAGCGCCACGTAATATAGCTTTTTGCAGACTATCTAAATGTTTTCCCGTAGTAGTCAAAGCTAGATGGTCAACAAATTCTAAGGCTTCTTCAACGTCCATCGGTCAGGCAGATGCAAGGGGTTCACCTGATTGTAACCCAACTAAATATGACTTTTTCAGTAGCAACCAACTAAATGTGACTTTTTGTGACCTAGTTGGGATGGAAAAAACTACTAAATATGACTTTATATGGCTTGACAAGCTTTGGCATTTAGGAAAGAATTTATACTTAAGACAACAAAAGGTTATGCTAAGCGCTAGTTGTATCTACCTGTTATGACACAACCGAATATTTTGGAACTCGCGAAACAGGGAGATGCAAAGGCGATCGCGCTTCTGCTGAACCGCCAGCTACAAGCCAAGGGCATCACCGCCGCAGCTTCCCTTAAGGATGGTTGTTTACAGGTGATGCTGGAAGCGGCAGAAGCGCCTAGTCAGCAAGTCTTGGCCCCGTGGGTGAGTAAGTCGATCGCTGGCTTGGGGGCTGCATCAATTGAGAAAGTGAAGGTTTACGGGCGACAGACGGGCGCAAAGGTGCCGGCATGGAGTCAAGAGTTTGAAGTGGCGGGGCCAAATTTGCCTGTTGCAAATGTAACACAGGGGCGGGCAAGTTCTAGTGATAATACGGAGTTAAATCAGCTTAGTTTGAAGGAACGGGCTAAGCTTGGGGATGTGGAGGCGATCGCCAGTCTGTTAAATCTTCCGTTGCAAAACAAGGGAATTACGGCGACTGCGAGTTTGCAAGACGGTTGTTTGCAAGTGATGCTGGAGGGCGATGGGGTTCCTGATGAGGAGGCTTCTATCAGGATTTTCCGCAGGGAGTTGACGAATTTGAAGGCGGGGGCGATCGCTTCTGTGAAGGTTTACGGGCAGCAGGCGGGTGAGGATTTTCCGGCTTGGAATCGAGAGTTTGAGCTAAAGGCAGAGGTTAGTTCAGATTCAAAAAAATTATCAACAGATAAATTTGCAAATTTGACTGATCTATTGACTCCGATTATTGATTTGCTTAGAGAACGAAAATTTAAAGAAGTGTTAGACATCGGCAAAAATTATATTAATAAAAATCCCGATCGTCAAAAACGTTTGATTGTAGTAGGAGTTATTGTCTTAGCAACTCTAACCTTTAAAGGAATACCTTTTTTCAGTTTCAATCACAATATTAAAGGCTCACTAACACTCAAGGATGACTTCTTCGGTGGAGTGGGTCAGTTTTGTAATGGAAAAGGAGGTTACGGGGATATTAAAAGTGGTAGGCAGGTGCTAGTAAAAGATCATAAAGGAGAAACTATTGCGACTGGAGACTTAGGCATAGGTAAAATAATATCTGATAACCACTGCCAATTTGCTATCGAAGTGAATGGTATAAGAAAAGCAGAGTTTTACACAATTCAGATCGGTAGGCGAGGCGATTTGACATATTCATATCAAGAGATGGAGGATAAAAACTGGGAGCTAAACGTGTCTTTGGGTGATTAATTAATAGTTAAAGGAGAGTAAATCATGTCAGATTTAGAGTACCTTGTAAACGAACTGCCCCAACTTGCTGATAGTATGAAACTTACTATTGGCAACTCTAGCGATATTAGACGGGAAATAGAGCGGATTAGCAACATTCAAAATAAACTAAATATTATTGAAAATAAGCTTCAAGAAGTATTGGACAGTGAAAGATTTAATAAAGGAGTTCTTGGCGCAATCCCTTTCTTCGGAACAATAGCCAGCTTTTTTATTCCTGGTGGATTTTTAGTAGATGCACTTCTCACGGCAGGGAGTGGCTTACTTGCTGAAAAATTGGGCGAGCCAGATAAGGAAACGTCTCTTGCTGACTTAATAGAAAATGTTGAAAACTTAATTGAGTGGGGGGATGGTCTAAAGAATATAGCAGAGAATATTTTAAATGATTCACAATTATTGCTCCAGCTAGAATTGGAAAGGAAATCTCTAAGTCTCCCTGAAGAAGTAAGGCAAATTGATGAAGATTTAAGAATTCACATAGACTTTGATGAAGAGCAAAGTTTAAGGCAACAGGTTCAGCAAATAAAGGTAGCTCAAGAACAGCTAAAACAGGTTCAGCCAAAACTGGATAGTATCGTACAAAATCTTGAACGTAATGTCGAGCCAATTGAGCGCATAAAAGCTTTTATATCTTACTTTGGGGAATCAGTGTTTGCGATAGAATGGTTTGATGAAGAGCATGGGCTTATTATATCTTATGAGGAGCAAACTACAACATTAGGAATTATCTTGAATGAATGTGTATCTTTAAAAGAAAAAGCTAATGCTTTAATTGACCGGGCTAATAGGTTAAGAGGAGAGGCTGAACAATCTCTTAAACACCTAGAAAAAGAACGCCGTCGCAAGGAACAAAAAAAACCTAGTCGTAAGCAAAGTGAAAGATCCACACAGACCGGAGAATCTCTAAATTCTATTGACAGTACCATGTCTTCAGAGCAAAGACGCGGGGGTAGAAGTGGCTGGATACTGATACTATCCACACTGACTCTAGGAGTTTTGGGTTTTGTCGGCTGGAAAACTACCTTTCAAATTTCACCGAGTCAGCAGACAATACCAAATTCGGGAATTCCTCTAAATGTTGGAGAGCAAAAAACAAATTCTGAAGCTTCACCCACCTTAACACCGACTCCTCAGCCAGACCCAACAGCAACAAATTTAGCAGCAGCTCAAAAACTAGCAATGGAAGCTGCCGTTATGACTCAAAATCCACCTCATCCACTAGAAAATTGGCAGCAAGTACAAGGGAAGTGGCAGGAATCAATCAAATTGTTAGAGGCAATTCCAGACAATTCGGCTGTTGCAACTCAAGCTCAAGAAAAGCTAAGTGTTTATCGAACTAACTATCAGGCGATTACTAATAGAATTGTCACTGAACAGAAAGCGGCCACTAATTTAGAAGCCGCCCAAAAACTAGCAGGGGAAGCTGCCCTCATGGTGAATAATCCACCTCATCCTAAAGAAGTCTGGCAGAATGCTCAATCAAAATTGCAGCAGGCGATCAACTTGTTAAGTTCTATTCCTCAAGGTACATTTGTGGAAGCTCAAGCTAAAGAAAAGCTTGGTGATTATCAGAAAAACTACACGCTAATAAGCAACAGAATAAAAACAGAAACTCCTTAATTTTATCCATATTACCAATTAAGTTTTAAATTACCAGAGATTAAGCCCAAACCCTAGCTGCTGATATCCTAGTTACTAGAAATCGCGATCGCCCTTACATCCCAAATTGTCAAAAAGCGCGATCGCGCCTCTTCCCCTGTACTTGCAAAAAAATTACATCCAAGATAAACTAGGAAATAGAAACTAAGCAACCTCTGATGCTGAAAGCAAAAATATAATGAAAACTAAAAGCTTCACAGTCATCATTTACAAAGAAGAAGATATGTACATTGCCGAATGTCCAGAAGTCGGCACAATTGACCAAGGCGAAACCATAGAACAAGCGATCGCTAATCTCAAAGAAGCTACAAGGCTCTATCTCGAAGAGTGTCCTTTACCCGACGAAATCACTCCCAGGTTTGTAACTAGCATAGAGGTTAGCTATGCCTAGGTTGCCCAGAATATCAAGCGTAGAAGTAATTCGCGTACTAGAGCGTTTAGACTTTTATCAAGCCAGACAAACGGGTAGTCACGTTGTCCTTAAAAAGCCTCTTCCAGACGGAGAAATTGTTTGCGTTGTGCCACTCCACCGCGAGTTAAAAATTGGTACTCTCAGCGGTGTTCTAAAGCAAGCAAAGGTCACACCTGATGAGTTTATAGCTAATTTATAAGTGAGAATAAACTGGTTTCCCAGTAGATGAGTTTTTGTAGCTTGTAGGGGTCGAGCGCGATCGTAATGAAATAGCGATCGCCCTTCCTTTCCCAACTTGTCCCAAAGCGCGTGAAGCGCAGCTATCCCGTAGGGAATCGCCCTTATATTATTTAGAGAAAAAACGACCAGAATAATATTTTTTCATCGATTCTTGAGAAATAATGGCATGACAAGATTCGTCTCTCGGCAAATTCCCTCTCGCTTCCAGCCAAGGCATTTCACTGCAAATCATTCGTTCCAAAGTTTCATCATCATACTCAAAATATGCCTCAGCAACTTCTTCGATAAATTGCCCAATTTTTTGGGGAAGTTTCGGTTGTTCGATTTTCTCTGTAATTGGTTCCCAGCTAAATTGGCGTTGATACTTCTCCAATAAATCAGGAATCACCGGCCCGTGAATCCAGGCTTGAAAATCTGCATCAAAGAGTGGCTTGCCGTAAACTCCTAAATACCAAGCTTGAGCGTAATACAAGAGTTTTTGTAGCTTGTAGACGTTGATTGCTACATTATTTTGCGAAGCTAACCAAATGAAAGCATTTGCAATATCTCGATCGCTAATTTTTTCCGAATTAGTTGCAACCGCAACAACTTTCAGTTGACCTTCGCCTATCTGTTCCAATAGTTCAGAAACTGACAAGTTAAATTCTCCGGCAATTTGCTCAACTTTTTGCCAGACTGGAGAACTCACAGTTATTTGATATTCAGTTGTTATTGAGGTAGCTTGGGTCATGGCAGTTTTTAAAGCTGACTTAAATAATTGTAGCAAACAGTGCGGAATAATGACCTAATAGCGATCGCCCTTACGTCCCAAATTGTCATAAAGCGCGTGAAGCGCAGCTATCCCGTAGGGAATCGCCCCTACATGAATTATTCAAACTAACTCCGACACGCTCAGCCGCCCTTCTACGGGTTCATACTCATCCTCTAAAAGCCAATACTGCGCCTCATCATAACTCTGACTAGAAAACACAACTTTATAACCCTCAGCCGGATCGTATATCCGACAATTTCCCTCAGCGTCACTTAGTAACAAAAGCAGATAAGGCGGTGAAAGATTTGGATCTATCCATACCTCTGTAAATTCCCAGTTATTCTTCACTAAATCGGCTTCGAGGCGTAACGTGGTATCGGTTTTCTGCATCAACTTTTATTTCTCCGTAGTAAAGTAAAAGACGGCTACCATCCGGGTCAACTCTATAACCAATTGATTCAGCAAAAAACATACCATAACGATCGTAGCCCCGAATCGTACCTGTAAATTCTCCATCTTCTATTATGGCTTGAGCTACCTGATTCATAGTAGCCTCATCGTTAAAAATATGAGCAGCACGTCCTTTATTAAGCAGTCTTCTCATTTGTGGCGTGTCTGGCAAGTGTTTAGCAATGTGCCTGCTGTCAAGAGTGATTTGGCGATTAATTCCACTCATTAATTAATTACTGAGCATACAACTATGATTAAATCATGCGATCGCCCTTACATCCCAACTTGTCACAAAGTGCGTGAAGCGCAGCTATCCCGTAGGGAATCGCCCCTACATGAATTATTCAAACTAACTCCGACACACTCAGCCGCCCTTCTACGGGTTCATACTCATCTCGCTCATTACATTTTTTATCTCTTTTTTTTGACCTAACACTAATTGATGAGATGAAGACCATGCAGTGACTATATGTAGCGCTTTTTGCTGGTCATTTCGGTCATAAGATTGTTTCATTGTTTTGCCATCAATGGCAATCACGTTTAGTTCTAATTCCCCGACTATCGCATTTACCCAACTCAAAAAACATTCTTGAAACTGCTGCGGTTCAATTCGGGCAAATAAGGACACTAAACCTGTCATCAGATGGTATACCATTCGGTAATTATATAAAGCTTTTTAACCATTCATATTTGGCGTTACCATAGGCTTATATTCCTACCCATCCGTCTGCACCGCTGATGATAGCTAGAATCGCGATCGCGATAATATCTTTGAGCAAATGTTCTTTACTTCTTTCTATTCTTGGCTATTTCAAGTTGGCAAAATGTTCTAAAAAACTGGCATTTAAAAGATTCAGTGAAGGCAATGAATCTGTTTATTCTTGTTGGAAACTTACAGCTTTACTAAAACCTCTTGCCATTGATCACACTCATGAGCTACCATAAACTACATAAAAAATTAGTCGGATATAACTGTAGCATATTTTGGGTTAAAGTTAAGATGCGTTTACCCTGAATCTAAAATCTTAAATCTAAAAGCGTATGACTGATTATAAAGGCGATCGACAAACTAGCAATTTAGCAGCTATTCACCAACAAATCAATTGGCTTCAGCAACAGCCAGATGGCATCCTATTTCAACAAAACTCCGGCGCCAACTGCATCGCCGTAAAAAAAATAAACTCAGTGCTACTACTGCTTTTAGCAGACAGAGAAACCTTAATCACAAATGTAGCTCAATCAATCCTAGACCTCAACAATCCACTAAATTTAATCTTTCCCTATTCCCGATCCGTGTTGCTAGCATTAGTCTGGAAAACTCACCCAAAAAAAATATATGTAATTGGATTTGGTGGCGGCACCCTCCCCAGAATTTTCCACCACTATTTCCCTAACGCGATAGTCGAATGTACAGATATTGACCAAAAAATAGTCCAAGTAGCTCAAAAATTTTTTGGCATTCAATTCGACGACAGACTCAAAGTAGCCATTCAAGACGGGCGCGAATATCTAGCCCAACAAGATTCCCCAGTAAAAAACGATATAATTATCGTGGATGCTGGTTTTGGCAGCGGCTATATGCCCTATAAATTGGTGACACAAGAATTTTACCAACTGTGCAAAACTCGCTTGTCAAGCGCAGGTGTTCTAGTTGTCCACCTGTTCCACAAACAAGAGTTTAATGCGGCAGCGGTGAAAACAATTCAAACTGTGTTCGCACAAGTTTATATATGCAATTTAGAAACCGGCAACAGCGTTGTCATTGCGACTAACGCTCCCGATTTAGCTAAAAATGAAATTTTCTTGAAAGCCGAACTTATTCAAGATTTCCACAATTTAGGATTTTCCTTAATAGAAATGTCGCTCCAGCTAAAAAAAGTAGCCCAATTGCCGGAATGGGTGAAAATTTGGGAAACGCTGCCAATTTTTACAGATGCTGAAATACCCGCCGGATATTTGGACTGAGAAATATAGCAATCCTAAATGATTCAGATAAATTTGTAGGGGTAGTGCGACCCCTACTCCCCGTGCCTACCCCCTATCTATCGGGCAACCACGGGGGGATTGCCCCTACAATAATTATGCAAATGATTTAGGAGTGCTATATACACAATTAGGGCTGTTAACGGCATCCGACAAAAAACTCTAATTGTAGGGTGCTTATGGGGACACCATCGGGCTGTAGAGTGTTTATGGGCGCACCACCGCTATGCCTTTAGCAAATCCCAATCACTCAACAGTTGATACTACGAAACATCGCTCTAAAAAATACTTGACAGTGAAAATCTGGCGGTGTATTATAGAAGTAGTGCAAACAATTAAAAATATGAGACTAAAAAGTTGGGAGTCTCCTCGCAGCGAGGGTAGAAACTCCAAAGGTAAAGGCGGCTCAGCCAGGGCTCGGCAACTCAAAAAGCAACAGCAAACTCTGCGAAAACAGTTAAAAGCTCAGCACGATCGACCAAACCACCCACAAAACCACCAACAAAACCACCCACAAAACCATCAAGGGAAGGAAACCAATAATTCCTTCCCTTTTTTTGTATCTTTCCGCTGCTCAATCCCGCTGAATGTTCGGACAAATCGTGCTAGTAATGCTCGCCTGCGAGGGTTGCTCCTGCCAGCAGTTGAGAATGCCTTGCAACTCCCCCTTCAAAGTTTCTAAGGCTGCAATTTGCACGGAAATTTCCTCTACCTTAGCCGTTAGATGCTGCTTCGCTTCAGAGCAAGGCAACTCTCCCCGATCGCGAACCTCTAAAATATCCTTAATTTCCTGAAGGCTCAAACCCAGAGTCTGAGATCGTTTAATAAACGCCAACCTGTTGAATACAGTTTCGCCAAACAAGCGATAACCCGCGGGCGATCGCTCCACCGCAGGAGACAGCAAGCCCATCTCCTCATAGTAACGAACAGTTTTCACCGACAAACCGCTACAGGCAGCTACAGAGCCAATTTTGTACAGTTTCTCGGCAACAGAAATATTCATAAACCAAGCATCCAAGATCGAAAGACTTTCTTGCCCTATCTTTTGGTGCCTCAGATCCAGGGAGTCGATCGGCACATCGCCCAGTCACCATTGCCCGGTAATCTTAATAAGGAGGATTTTTTTTAGACACATTAAGCACCGGTAACTGAGGTCTAGAAGAGTGAGGAGGAAGATAGTATTCGGGAGCAGGTGCGGGTTGTTCGGCTCCAGATCGGTAAAATTGCCACCAGCGGAGAGCCATCGCCACCCCAGCCGTACCCAGCCCAAAAGCCAATAAAGAGCCACTCGCACCCATGCTGCCGATGGCGGCATCGACAACGCCCACTGTCACAACAAAGCTGGTAATTGGCTCTTTACGGTAAGCTGACCTCAAAAGTCGCGTCCACGAAGCATTCATTTGGTTTTACTCTGTTCTATATTTATTTACAAGCTCTAAAACTTAGAGTTGGCGGAACGATCGGGATTTCTAGCTCAAAGACTAGCTTCACCTAAATTCATCTTCTCGCCTGTGGGGAATTGTACGGGAGCGAGGCAAAATTGCCAAGCTTGTCAAATCAAAATTCCACCCCATATATACCTCCAAAAGCCAGCTATTGCATTCGGGAACAGAACTCTCTCGACAGAGAAGTCGCTGGGCTTGTTTCTAATTAATATTTTAATCAATTCCCGAATTTGTCGCGGTCAGCAGAAGTCACACCCGCTGCCGGAAGAGTCAAGACAAAGTGTGAGGCTGACCGCGCCATTGCTAAAATTAGTTGAGACCTAACCAGGACAGCAAGCCCTGGCCTGTGACATACTCGATAATTAAAGTTAGAGAAAAACCGATCATCGCAGCTCGACCGTTAAGGCGTTCCGCGTAGCTGTTGAAGCCAAACTTTGGCTGTTCCAGTTTGGGAGTGACGGTGGGTTGTAGTTGTGTCATTGCTTTGGGTACCTGGCGATCGACGCTATTCAAATGTGAAATCCAATGTTAGTTACAAATCTTAAACATTGCTACTTCTATTATAAAGAGGGTTAACCGCCGTCAACCGTCCCCGAAGAGAAAAAACTGCTGCCAACTAATGCCAATTAATTATACCCGCTCAAAATATGACTAATCAGTTAGATAACGATAAGCTTCCTGTCGCCGTACAGCGAGTAGCCTTTGCCCTTCGTACAACAGGCTGGGTTTGCTTCTGGGTACAGTTAGTGCTAGGGGTGGTAGCGGCGATCATTTTGCTCTTTGCCATCCCCTTCGCCCTCCCCAGGGCTACCGCCGGTGCGGGTTCAACCAGTGCCGGCACCGGCGGCGGCGTATTTTTTGCCATTTGCGGCCTCGCCGTACTCGCTTACAGCGTATATCGCTCTTTCCGCTTCACTCGCTTGTCGAGACAACTGCGATCGCCCGGTAACGCTGTCCGCCCCAAAAAAGCAGACACCATCAAAGAGGTGCGGCTGGCACTGATGAGTAACTTGTCAGGAATGATCCTGACGCTGATCGGCGCAGAAGCCATCAGCGGCACGCTTTTAGCCAAATCTCTAGCTCAGCCGCAAGCTTTGTTTGGTGCCGCAGTTGATGTGGGCCGATTTATTCAGCCCCTAGATATATTTGTCGTACTCGCCAATACTCACGCCACTGTTGCCCACTTTGTCGGGATTTTCGGGGCTCTTTGGTTGCTCGATCGCATCCACAAACAATA
This sequence comes from Microcoleus sp. T3_D1, assembly GCF_036700405.1. Classification (NCBI taxonomy): domain Bacteria; kingdom Bacillati; phylum Cyanobacteriota; class Cyanophyceae; order Oscillatoriales; family Microcoleaceae; genus Microcoleus; species Microcoleus sp. T3_D1. Next base: position 102,868 of record NZ_JAUBOV010000008.1, on the reverse strand, counting down.
GTTATTGGTGAGGGGCAACCGATGCCCGATGCCCGATGCCCGATGCCCTGTTTGGCCGATGCCCCACACTCCCACTCTCCCCCAACCGGCATCCGGAATCACTGCCAACCAGTCGAAGAACGTACTCAGATACCTTCTACTAAGACAACATGAATATCATGGCACTGAAACCCGAGGCTTATTTTGGGGTGACAGATCACCCAACTATTGAAATTTCTCAAGAAAGTTTTCGTTCTGTCCTAGGTCAAATAGAAGCTGAACTCCTATGTAGTGACACCTATAGCCAAGCTCTAGCTAGCTTGCAAACAATGTTGGGCGAAGCAGCCTCCGCTGCCGAAATTTTAATTAGAGCAGTTAGCAGAGAAGCCGTCAAGCTCGCATTCGATCGCTTTCCCAAACAAAACAAAATTGAACCGCAAGTAGCCCAAGAGAGTTTTACTGCTGTAAGTCCCGCCTTTGAGACGGTGACAGAAATTCAAGAATTGGAGCCACCAGTAGCTGCTCCTGTCTTCTATTGGCGCAGCGCTACTGTGGAAGCGCCGCCCCAAACCGAGTCCGACACTGAAACTTCCGATCGAGACACCAACACTTCTGAAGACAGCAAAGAAGCGCCCCAAGACGAACTTAAAGTCGAGTCGGCTCCACCTGCAACTGTCACCGTCCCCGGAAAATCCTTCCCAGGGTTTGGTTTTCCCAAAAAGCCGAAAAAACTCACCAAGGAAGAAGAAGCAGCTTTAGCCGTTCAAGAGCGAGAAGAGTGCCTGCGGGAGTTGGGTAAAGAATTGCGTAAGGGACGGCAAATTCGCTCCCTATCCCTGCTGCAACTCCACAGTCAAACTCTCGTGCCGGTGCACCACATCGAATCGATCGAAAATGGGGAAATCGACAAACTGCCCCAAGATATTTACGTTAGAGGTTTTATCCGCAGACTGGGCGACGCCTTGGGACTAGACGGCAGCGCTATGGCGAATGCTTTGCCCAAACCCGCTCCGAGTCCAATTCCCAGTATGTATGTGTCTGTTTCCGATTCCGACTCAGGCGAAGGCTTTCAAATGCGTCCGGTGCATTTGTACATCGGCTACACCGCTTTGATGGCTGGGGCTGTAGGGGGTTTGGGTTGGCTGTCGCAGCAACCCGTGATCCCCGGAGCACAGGCAGTACCTCAACCGCAGGTGGCACCGCCAGCCTCAGTTGCACCGGCTCAGAAGACCCCAGAAAAAGCACCTCAACCGGGCTTGAAGAAGTCTAATAACGGGGGATTGAGGATGGGGGCTGACATGGCGCCGCCGGAGGTGATTTTTGGTTAGTGTGTGTCGGGCGAGCGATCGTCCGACAACTCTCTTGGCGCAGGTGAACTCTGAAACCGAGTTTCAGAGTTCACCTGCATAGGGACACTTGCTTGAAGAAATAAGTCCCGCAAAGCAAATACGGTTGAGATTGTAGTTCAATCCCCGCTTTTCATCTATTATCTGTAGAGTCAATTCTAAAATCTAAAATCTAAAATCTAAAATCTAAAATCGCCAGCCCCTGTACCCAAAGTGATTTTTCAACTGCATCAGGAAACTCGATATCTGCGATAAACTATCTATTTGACCACTCCTAAAAGAGGTTTCCCATAAGGTCAGTAACGAGCGGGCTAAAGCCACTGAGCTTGTAAGAGAGATCAAGCAAGCTGTGCTGACCAGCCTAAGTCTTAGCTGACTACGTTATTCAGGTCATAACACTCCTTGAATGCGACGCTAGTTTTCCGCTCTGTTGTTTACAGTTAAACAGTCTTAAAGTCACTCTCGACAGTGCTGTAAGCGTGACAAGCCTTTATAACCTTGGCGAAGCGAACATTACCCCGAAAGGGAGACGGGGCAACCATACCCCGTATTGGAGAGGCAATCATACCTCTCCAACCCCGCAAGGGGATTCAAGGCGATTGAAATCGCCGCGCCGTTTTCCTCTCTTGGCTCAAGCCAGTGAGTTTCCCACTTACCGAGTATTTTTATGAGTTCCCCAGCCACCGCTGCTTTCTCCGATCTCGATCCGCTATCGACTCACTCGCCAACAGTCACGAGTTCGGCGGCACCAGACACTGCTTTGGTAACGGCGGCTCAACTGCCACAAGCATCTTGGACTATAGAAGATAGTGAGAAACTCTACCGAATTCAAGGTTGGGGCGAACCGTATTTTTCGATCAATGCAGCCGGTCACGTTACAGTATCTCCCAAGGGCGATCGCGGCGGTTCCCTCGACTTGTGCGAACTGGTAGACTCTCTCAAACAGCGAAATTTGGCTTTGCCCCTGCTGATTCGATTTTCTGATATTTTGGAAGACCGGATCGAGCGCTTAAATTCGTGTTTTGCCAGAGCGATCGCTCGCTACAATTACAAAAATGTCTATCGCGGTGTCTTTCCAGTTAAATGCAACCAGCACCGACAATTAATAGAAGATTTGGTGCGTTTCGGTCAACCCCATCACTTCGGGCTCGAAGCCGGCTCGAAACCGGAATTAATGATAGCTTTGGCTACCTTAAAAAACCCAGGCGCTTTATTAATTTGTAATGGTTACAAAGACCGCGAATACATCGAAACTGCTATTTTGGCGCAGCGGCTAGGGCAAACTTCCGTAATTGTGCTGGAGCAAATAGAGGAAGTAGAACTAGCAATCGCCGCCAGCAAAGCATTAGGAATTAAACCGATTTTGGGAGTGCGAGCAAAACTCACTACCAAAGGCGTTGGCCGCTGGGGAGTTTCCACGGGCGATCGGGCAAAATTTGGCTTGACAATTCCTGAAATTATCCGTGCAGTCAACGAACTAGAAAAAGCGGGAATGCTCGATTGTTTGCAGTTACTGCACTTCCACATCGGCTCTCAAATTTCCTCAATTAGCGTCATCAAAGACGCCATTCGAGAAGCCAGCCACATTTATGTAGAATTAGCTAAATTGGGAGCTAATATGAACTACTTGGACGTAGGCGGTGGACTCGGCGTTGACTACGACGGGTCTAAAACCAACTTCCACGCTTCCAAAAACTACAATATGCAAAACTACGCTAACGACGTAGTAGCGGGAGTGAAAGATGCCTGCGACGAGCGCAAAATCCCGGTTCCCATTATCATTAGCGAAAGCGGGCGGGCGATCGCTTCTCACCAATCAGTATTAGTTTTTGACGTACTCGGTACTAGCGATGTCCCCAGAGAAGTACCCGAACCAGTAGATGAAAACGCGCACCAAATTCCGCGCAATCTCTACGAAATTTACCAATCTATCAGCCCCGAAAATTACCAAGAAGTTTATCACGATGCTATCCAATTCAAGGAAGAAGCAGTCAGTTTATTTAACTTAGGCTATTTGGGAATTGCGGAACGGGCGAAAACCGAACAGTTGTACTGGGCTTGCTGCGATAAGATACAGGCGATCGCGCGGCAAAATGAATACGTATCTGACGATTTGGAAGACTTAGAAAAGGTGATGGCGTCCATTTATTACATCAACTTATCTGTTTTCCAGTCAGTACCCGACAGTTGGGCAATTAACCAATTGTTCCCTATTATGCCAATTAACCGACTCGACGAAGAACCAACTCAACGCGGTATTTTAGCCGATCTTACCTGCGACAGCGACGGCAAAATCGACCAATTCATCGATTTGCGAGATGTGAAGTCGGTTTTGGAACTGCATACTCTCAAACATGGAGAACCGTACTATTTGGCGCTATTTTTGGGCGGTGCTTATCAAGAAATTATGGGCAACCTTCACAACTTATTCGGCGATGCCAATGCAGTTCACATTCAGCTAACACCTTCTGGCTACCATATCGAACACGTTGTGAAAGGAGACACTATGAAAGAAGTCCTCAGCTACGTACAGTACGATTCAGAAAATTTGGTTGAAAGCATCCGCCGTCAGACAGAAGCCGCTTTGCAGCAAAATAAAATTACTCTTTCCGAGGCCCAACTTTTGCTGCAAAATTACGAGCGGAGTCTCAGCCAATATACTTATCTTCAGTCGTGAAATGTAGGGTGCAACTGACATCTTGCAGCAATATCAATAAGAGGATTTTTCGTGGGGTCGGGCGGGTTTATAGAACCTATTTGCAAGCTTTAAGGCTGTTGGCGAACCCGCCCCTACGGCTAATTGAGAATGGTGCAAGATGTAGGGTGCAACTGAGATGTTGCACCACTGTCAATAAGCCTTTTATGAACAGGCTTTCCGGCCTGTTCCACAAGAATATCTACTCTTTGTGGAACAGGCCGGAAAGCCTGTTTTTGAGAATGGTGGAAGAGGTGAGGTGCAACCTAAGCACATTACCATAATTGAAAGCTGAGCTCATAAACGTAAAAGTAGGGTGCGGCTAGCGCACCTTACCTTGAGCAATTACCAATTAGCAATTAGCAATTAGCAATTATCCACCATTACCGAGAATTTCAGATATCGCGCGCCGCTCTTCTCCGTGTTGAGTCGGTAAAACTTGGCGAGCGTCAGTAATCAGCCAATCGAGAGCCGCCGCTTGCAAATCGATCGCAGCCCCGGTTTTATCAACGCAGTAGCGCCCGAACACCAGTTTGTCAACCAACCGCACCTCCGGGCCCAAACGGGAATACTCAAAAATCACGCTGTTTTCCACAGTGGCGCCACTGCAAAGCCAACAATTTGGGCCAATCATTGTCGGGCCGATAATTTTTGCTCCATCCTCAATGATCGTCATCCCGCCAATGTAAACAGGCCCAGTAATATCAACCTTATCCCAGTTGACAGCTACATTCAAACCAGCGTAAATGCCGGGGCGTACTTCAATTCCCGGAATCGAAACATTTTTAACTTGTCCCAGCAGTACGCTCTGAATTGCCCGCCAATAATCAGGAACTTTGCCGATATCCACCCACTCAAAGTCCATGCTAATTCCGTAAAAAGGGGCGCCTGCTGCTACTAGCGCGGGGAATAACTGCGAACCGATATCGTATTCCTGGCCCGAAGGGATGTAATCGAATATTTCCGGTTCAAAAATATAAATACCAGTGTTAATATCGGTACTCAGAGCTTCCTCGACAGAAGGTTTTTCTTGGAAATCTTTAATTTTGCCAGACTCGTCTGTTACCACCACTCCGTAACTGGGAACTTCCTCGCGGGGAACCGATTTCATAACAATAGTAGCGATCGCCCCTTTTTCCCGGTGCCACTTCACAGCAGCAGTCAAGTCCAAGTCAATCAAAGCGTCGCCGCACAGCACTACAAAAGTATCGTCAAAAAACGGCGAGAAGTCCTGAATTCGTTTCATACCGCCAGCCGAACCGACAGCCTCTCCAATCATTTCTCCGTCCTCAATTCGCCCTTCAAAAGAATAGGCAATTTGTACCCCAAACTTTTGACCGTCGCGGAAGTAGTTTTCAATCACGTCTGCCAGGTGAGAAACATTGACCATAATCTGGTCAAATCCGTGCTGGCGGAGCAATTCAACCAAAAACTCCATCACTGGCTTTTGCAGGATGGGAATCATCGGTTTGGGTATTGTCTGAGTAATAGGACGGACGCGAGTGCCTTTACCGGCCGCCAGAATCATCGCTTTCATTATTAACTTCCTCAACCCTCTGTTAATTGATATAAACTCAACAATTAGATGCTAGCGGTTGCGATCGTCGAATCGATCGAGCACAGCAAAATCCTGACCAGTTTATAGGCGACATCGTACCAGGCTATCAATCATTTATCCCCAATTTACCTAGATTTAAGAAACCAGGAATAGGGAATCACCAAGAACTTCGCACTGCCGCTCTCCGCATTCGGGGCTCAGCAACAGAATGCCATAGAGCGAGATTCTGCCTGGAATCTTAACCGACGCAGTGGCATAGTTATTAGTTTCCTCCGAGAAGCTAATCCCCTGCAAGCTCAAAGCGCGCGGATTTTGAGGTCTTGGTAAAACTCCTCTTGAAGCAACTCTACTTTAGACTGAGCCGATAGCAGCAACAACGCCCAAAAAATACCCACGCGGTCATGATTTGGCAAGTGAACTTCCCCAGTCGATACTGGGTGTTCTGGGTTGACAGGAGAGTGCGAGTCGTTATGATGCCAGAGCTCTAGCAATGTGTCCAAGTCCAGCCAACCCTCGTCAATTTCCGCGCCCCGCTGAGCCAGAAACCGTTCGAGTTCACTAGCAGTTTCTACGAGATTTTCTTGGTGAGCTAGCTCAAAGATAGCTTGGGCCGCTTGCGATCGCATTTTTGAGGTAGGGCGACGCCGGGGGGTAACTGTCTGCTGCTCCATTGCTGCTTTCATTAGCTGCAACTGCTCAATCAGTTCTGGGAGAGTCACCGGGCGTTTTTGCGGTAGTTGAGCTACACCGCGACGGCGCAATTGCCGCTCTAAATGCTGCGGCAAGTGTCGCCCGCCTGAGTGCTCTGCGTCTTCTACTGCCGGCTCGTCGGCGTCGGGATTCGCGGGGGGTTCGGAGAGGACGATACTTTCTGCTTTGAGCAAAACCAGCATTGAAGCGTACAAAAACGCTTGGCCGGAGTGGGACAAATCGGAGAAATCCTTACTCTGATCTGCATCGCAGGCGTTCGTAAGCTTGCTAAGACATCGATCGAACACTTCAATTACCTTAACGTCCCAAGGATCGATTTCTCCCCGTTCGGCTAGGTCAATTAAAATTGCGATACCCTCGGAAATCGTTTCTAAGCCATCTTGGTCTCGGGAAACGGCCATTCGATTTTAGATTTTAGATTTTAGATTTTAGATTTTAGATTTTAGATTTTGCCTCGGAGAAAACCAGAGAGCATATCAAATTAATTGGCGGTCATTTCAGTAGTCGTGCCCTCAATGGCTGCTATTTCTAAACTTATCGGTTCTGCACTTTCTAACAAAGGTTGTTTGCCTTCTACTTCGGCTTTATCGGAAAGTTGGGTTTAAAACCCCGTTCTTCTAGAACGGCTTTAATTTCTTAAATCTATTCTAAAAAATCAGGGAATTGCTGGTTTTTTGTAGTATACTGCAAAAGTCCAGGTTAAACTCGCAATGCCCTCGTGAAACAGTTAAGACACACTTTTAGGCACAAACTGGGGACACAGAGCGGCGAAAACTCGCTATACAGCTAGGGGATTAATACATCCTCGTTACCAGAAAACAAAGAACTTTTTCATTTGTTAGGTAGGGTAGGGCATCTCCGAACTCGCTTGTTCAGTATCCTAGTACGCTTTTGGAGACAGACCCAAAGAGGGTGTTGTGAGTTAAGCTCGTCAATTGGTAGTATTTCCTACGGTTGAAAAGTTTAAGAATTGCCGCGAGGACATGGCGCTTAAAGGTTAGTCGATGAATTAAGAATCCCCACGCCTTTAGGCTGGGGAGTGTCAAAGCGTTCAAGATTTTGTTCTAATTCCTGAATCCGCTGCTCTTTTTCGCGAACTTGGCGAATCTCTTGGCGCGAGGCGAGGGTTAAGAACTGCTCGATAATCTCTACCCATACCTGGACATTACTACCGTTTTTGTTCAGATATCAGACATAACTGTAACCATCTTTGCGATGGATGGCTTTACAGTAATCGAGCCTTACTGAAAACCGTTTTTTGTTGATAATGAACTCACCTCTTCCATCCGACATAGGGCAGACTCTAGTTGTAAATGTTCCTTGATACTTACCTTTCGGCACATCGGCTCGAACAATATCGCCAGTACAAAAGCCAAAAATTGGACGCAGCGGGCGATGCTTGACTGGATAGCCATATTTATCCGTTTGGCAGCGCTGCCTTCCACCAAAACCAGTTGCAGTGACATTGAGAATGCGCTCTGTTAAGACTTGCAGCGTTTGGGTGATACCCACACAAGCTGCATCCAGCCAGTGAGTTTTTTGCAATCCCAACAAGCGCCTGTTGTATTTGGTTTGTCCTCCTGTACCTGTTGTGACTGGCAAACCTGTTTTTTTGAGTTGATTAAACAATGCCCATCGGGTAGCATTAACGGCTGCTGCATCCAAACAAGGTCGCTTGGCTTGACCTAAGATCCGCTTTAGTAAATCGGGCTTTTTTGAGAGAAACTGCTCAATTAATTTGGTTCCTTTCTTGATGTTGCATTTCTCACAAGCTAAGCACAGATTAGAGATACGGTTGCTACCTCCTTTCGCTCTAGGGTGAATATGCTCGATCTGTAAAGGAACATTTTCAATCCCGCAATAAGCACAGTTTCTTTGCCACTTTTCTAATAAATACTCGCGGCTCTCGTACCCAAACAAAGTGCCTTGTTGGTATTCGCACCCGCTAATCTCTGGATTTTCTAGCGCTTGCGTGTCAAACTTAACTAACTCCTGTCTGATTTCACCAATAGGAGCAAATTTACACAGACGCTTGACCCAAGTTTCTGTGGTTAAAACCCGATGCCTTAAACTTGGTGCTAGCCACCCTTGAGGGCGCGAACGGTTCAGAAAACGCGGCTGGCGGTAGCGTGTATTGCGGTTTCTCCGACCTCTCCGTAAAGACCTACGAGAGTCAAGAGCTAGTTTAATTTGTTGCCCGCGATGCTTCAATTCCATCCCCCAAATAACCTCATCCCGGTCGGTTACAAGAGCAAATCCCGTAACTTTTGAACCCGGATCGATTTTGAGAGTAAGAGGATGAACAACTGGAATATCGATAGCTCGTTTCAGAATTAGAGTAAAGGGATATCTGCGAAAAACAGCAGCTTTACCCTGCTCTAATAATTTCCTTGCCTGTACTGGATGAATTGGATTCATCGGTGTTTTTTGAGCGTCAATGAGAAAAACGTAGTTTGACATCTTCTGTCATCCAATTAAGTAATGTTTGCCTCGGTAATGTTGAGAGGGCTTGTTCGGAACTAGGCACGGGCTTATAAACCTTTCACCACGACTTTTTAACCTAGTTCGACAGGGCAGAAAACTGGCGTTTATTTTCTGGTGTCATGACCCTCCCAACGTAGGCTTCGGAAAGCCTTAACCTGCACGTTCGTTACTCCGGGTAGAAGTTTCTACTTCTGTCCAGATTTGGGTAGGTTTTTACGAACGGTTCGCTGCATTCTCGACCACAGACTGAACAGCCACGCTAGTGTTGCCCCTAATCCGGTCGCTACAATTAGTTCTACGCACAGCGGAGCTTTAACTTGGACGCCTTCGATAACTTGAATCGCGACTGGCTGTGTATTTTCGATGCTGAATAATACTAGAGCCAAGCAAATCAGAAAGATGAAGAAGAAATTTAGCGATCGCATTTTCTCTGTTCCTAATTCTCAATTCACGTTAAGCAAATCCTTTACGATTTGTCAACTGTTTTTTGGCAGATATTTGCAGTGTTTTTTTGATAAAATCAAATCTGGTCAATTAACCATAATATCCGGGGAGGGGCGGGTTTATTGGAGTTCTGAGAGTTGATTGAAAATATTGGTTAACCCGCCCCTCTAGGACATATCCTCTTTAGGTTTGACCGATGTTTTGCGGTTTCTTGGCGATTCCCAGTGCTGGCAATATTTGATATTTCAAAGCAATGCCCGCCACCACAAATAAGGCAATAATCAGCGCCCCAATTCCTACGGGACTGGGAATCCAGAATATCGCCTCCAAATAGTTAACTTCTCCGGGTTTGAGCTTCCAAACTAACTGTTTTCCTTGCTGAGAGCTTTCGGGAACCAGCGCACCGGCGACAGTTTCAATACTTTCGGCGCCCCAAGGCGTGTTCAAGCTAAAGTCTAGCTCCAAAAGTCCCCCCGGACTCAGCAGCAGACTGCCGTTAGAAGAAAGCAGTGAAAGAGAGCGCAAATCCAATTCCAAACTCAACCGATTTCGCAGCACCAATAATAAATTATTCTGCTTGACATTCAGGTGAGATTCAAACTTCGGCAAATCTGTTTCTAGCGGACTTGAAACCCGATATTGTGTGGTTGGTGCGATCGGATTGTAAAATTGGTTGAACTTGTCTTGCAACTCGGCTCCATTATTGAAAGGAATCCTCACTAGAACTTCTGTGGGGGAAAGCCGTTTAGTTTTTCCGTCCAGCAACCTCACCCGGCTTTCTATGCTTTTCAACCATTCTGCAACAGTTTCGCTGCTGAAGCTCGTCAACCTTTCCCCTAGTTTAATGTGCTGCACGATTTCGCCACGAGTTTGACTCTCAAAGTTGACCCCGACATCGTACTGAACGCATCCAGTCACTAGAGTTAAAAGGCAAAAAACCAAAGGTAAAAGAAAGAAAAAGTGCTTTTTCTTCTTCCGAGTTCCATCCTTGACATTTGGCTCTTTCATTATAAATTTTTCCCTGTTTTTACCTATTTGCATGAATTAGCAAAGCGTTGAATTGCCGACACTGTTTCTATGTTTGTTTCGCAAGTTAACTGGTTTAACTGGTTAACTGGTTCCTAGGCTCTGCCTGGGAACCCATGTCCAGAGGCAAAGCCTCGCAAGCTTTCATCCAAATTCGAGGCAGAGCCTCATGATATGTATTACCAGGCAGAGCCTGGTAACGAGTAAAACCGCACTGAACTTATTGCCTCGAAGCTACACCCAAATGTTGAAACAGCATACTCGGCAAATAGGCTGCACCGCCTACCCATTCGGCTTCGCTACTCAAATCTGCCAAATTTTTAAAGGCTTCAAAAATGCTGCCTGCCACCATTGTATTCTTGACGCGACCCACAATTTTGCCTTTTTCTACTTTATAGCCTAAGTCCAAATTGACAGAAAATTCGCCAGCTAACTGATTGGACTGACCGGCACCTAAAACCTGCTCTACTATTAGACCTTCGTCCATGCTAGCAATCAAGTCTTGAGTGGCGGTATTTCCGGGGGAAATGCAAAAGTTAGTTAAATCAGGGCCGGGGCGAGACAATCCGCCACGAAAACCGTTGCCGGTTGATTGTACACCGGCGCGAGCAGCCCACCTGCGATCCCAATAAAATCCGGTGACAGTACCTTTGTCTATCAAGACTTTGCGGGTGGTGGGTGTACCTTCGTCGTCAAAGGGACAAGCAGAAGGGCCTAAAGTGGGGTCTTCAAAAAAGGTAAAGCGTTCGTCAAATAAGGTTTCGCCGATTTTGTCGGCGAGGGGAGAGGCTTTTTGAACTACTGCTTGACCTGAAAGGATGGTATCAAAGAGGCCGCCGAGGGTGCTAGCGGCGGCTCTGGGGGTAAATAATACTGGGTAGGAACCGCTGGTGATGGTGGCTGAATGTTCGGCGAGGCGGTATTTTTCGAGGAGTGATTGGAGGATGCTGTTGGTGTCTAGGGGACGATCGCGCGCAACGTCGTAACTGTATGCTTGCATAAAATCTTCTCCCTTTACCAAATTTCCGGCAATAGTGCCGCTGACTATTTGGCTGCTTCTTTCGGCATACAAATCTTGCGTCGTGGCAATTTTCACTCTGCCGCTGCGGACGTGAAAGCCGACATCTACCATAATATCGGGATTGTAGGCGTGAACTTGCTCGATGAGGTTTTTGCCGTTTTCGACTAATTCTTGAGTTGTGGGCGGAGTGTAGGTGGTTTCCGGGCCTTTTAGGTGGAAGTTGGAGGCGAGTTCAAATTCTGCGGGGTCGCCGATTTCGGCTGTTTGAATCGCTGCATCTACTAAATCGTCTATCCGCGTTAAATCTGTGGAACTAGCAAAACCGATTTTGCCTTGGTAAATCAGCCGGAGTGCTACGCCTTGCAGTGCTTTGGTTTGCAGGGATTTGAGGCGATTGTTTTCAAATTCGATCGGCGTGTCTTGGCTGGAGAGGTAGTATACTTCAGCGGCATCGGCGCGCTGAGAGGCCAATTTCAAAATCTGGTCTACGGTTGAATCGCTCACAATAATAATAGCCTGTTATGCTGGTATTTTTTAATTTTAGCGATTGTCTCGCATGAAAATTGTCTCTATCACCCTTACCGGCAATAACGCCGACTTAATAGGAGCTGCTTTAGTCAGTGTCGTCCATTGGGTAGATGCTTGTATTGTAATTGATACCGGCGTCTCTGACGAAAGTCTAGCCATTGCCTCAGCCATTGCTAGAGAAAAATATGTAGAGCGCAAATTCGAGTGGGTATCAGACTTTGCTCTCGCTCGGAATTTTGGCTTTGATGTTGCCAAAGAAATAGAAGCTGATTGGGCAATTATCCTAGATACAGACGAACGCATTCACCTCGAACTAAATAATATTCGAGATGTAATAAATAGTCTAGTCGGTGACATTTTCCTAGTTTACGAAACTAACAGAACTTACTGCAAAGAAAAGTTATTTAGAATCCCGACACCAGGAAAATATATCGGCGCGACTCACGAATACTTCGACGTAGGCATAGGAATTCGCACTTTTATGGAAGCGCTTGCATTTTCCGAAGTTCCAAAAACTGCTGCGGCTAGTTTAGCTAAATTTAACCGAGATTTAGAAATACTCAGCCGACTTGTGAAACAGGAACCAACTAATACTCGCTGGTTATTTTACTTGGGAGAAACTCTCAAAAGTTTAGGCAATAACCAACAGGCAATAATTGCTTATCGAGATTGTGCAAATTTGAACGGTTGGGACGAAGAAGCAGCTTGGGCTTGCTACCGAGAAGCGGAGTGTTTGCTGGCTTTAGAAGAGTGGCGAGAAGCCATTAATGCCTGTGCCAAAGGGTTGACCAAACACGCTGGAATTGCAGAATTAGCTTGGCTGGCAGCCTATGCGTCTTACTATGCAGGCTTGAACTCTCAAGCGATTAATTGGGCTCATTTGTCAATAGCAATGGGCAAACATCAAGGCTATGGCAAAGGCATTCAAAGGATAGGATTTCAATACCCGGAAGCACAGTATGAAAAACCTTACGATGTCCTGAAATATGCCTTGCTCCGCAGCGGAGATGAAGCGGGAGCTAAATTGGCAGAACAACTTTATCAAAATGCTTACCAACTGCGGATGCGGAATTGTGGAATTGATAAGTAGGTTAAGCGAAGCATGAAAGCCGAAGCAAGCCCATAAATCTAAAGGCAGTAAACTCCGAATCCATAAATCTCACAACCTACTTTCGCACAAGTTACCTAATTTTTTAGCGTTGAGTTTTGTGAGTTAGATATACAGAGTCATCAGTCAAAAGTTATTAATAGCATAACTGATAACTGATGACTTGATGATTGAGGGGGCCTCCCAGGAGAGGGCATCTAGGGACGCTCCCCTGGCTCCCGTGGCTCCGGCTGGCTCAGATTATGCCTCCGATACCTATTCCGGTGGCAGTCCCCCCGCATCCGCCGATGCCACACCTGTGGAGCCTGTGGAGCCGTCAGCTCCGGTTGGTCCGGTTGGTAGGGTTGGTACGATTGGTAGGATTGGTCCGGTTGGTCCGGTTGGTAGGGTTGGTACGATTGGTACGATTGGTACGATTGGTCCGGTTGGTCCGGTTGGTAGGGTTGGTACGATTGGTAGGGTTGGTACGATTGGTACGATTGGTACGATTGGTCCGGTTGGTCCGGTTGGTATGGTTGGTACGATTGGTACGATTGGTACGATTGGTCCGGTTGGTCCGGTTGGTAGGGTTGGTACGATTGGTTCGATTGGTTCGATTGGTCCGGTTGGTCCGGTTGGTCCTGTGGCTCCGGTGGCTCCGGTTGGTCCTGTGGCTCCGGTTGGTCCGGTTGGTCCGGTTGGTCCTGTGGCTCCGGTGGCTCCTGTGGCTCCGGTGGCTCCTGTGGCTCCTGTGGCTCCGGCAGCTCCTGTGGCTCCGGTGGCTCCGGTGGCTCCTGTGGCTCCGGTGGCTCCGGTGGCTCCTGTGGCTCCGGTGGCTCCTGTGGCTCCTGTGGCTCCGGCAGCTCCTGTGGCTCCTGTGGCTCCTGTGGCTCCGGTGGCTCCTGTGGCTCCGGCAGGTCCTGTGGCTCCTGTGGCCCCTGTGGCCCCTGTGGCTCCGGCAGGTCCTGTGGCCCCTGTGGCTCCGGCAGGTCCTGTGGCTCCTGTGGCTCCTGTGGCTCCTGTGGCTCCTGTGGCTCCGGTAGTTCCGGCAGGTCCTGTGGCCCCTGTGGCTCCTGTGGCTCCTGTGGCTCCTGTGGCTCCGGTAGTTCCTGTGGCCCCTGTGGCTCCTGTGGCTCCTGTGGCTCCGGTAGTTCCTGTGGCCCCTGTGGCTCCTGTGGCTCCTGTGGCTCCTGTGGCTCCTGTGGCTCCTGTGGCCCCTGTGGCTCCTGTGGCTCCTGTGGCTCCGGTAGTTCCGGCAGTTCCGGCAGTTCCTGTGGCTCCTGTAAATCCTTGCACCCCTTGAACTCCAGTAGCACCAGTTGCACCCGTGACGCCCGCTACTCCTGCTACACCTTGAGGTCCGGTTGGGCCCGGCACTCCCGCTGGACCTTGAAGGCCCGTTGCACCGGTTGGACCTGCTGGTCCGGCAATTTGCGAAGGAATGGTGATGAATCCCTCACCAGCAACTTGTAATGTAATAAAGTCCGTTTCTGTAAGGTTGACCGTACCGGGCAGCACCGCTAAAAAATTCCCTGTTACCAGTTCCTGAATTGCTGTGTTGCCATTCACAGAGACAACCGCCACATCATTAAAAGTCAACCTATCTACCAAAGCTATATGATCTTTACCTTGAGTAAAGTCCGTAATCGAATCAGCTTCGTCAGCCGTGAGTCCTCCTAGTACATTGAATCCGCTGCCCCTCCCAACCATAAATATGTCATTGCCAGCGCCACCTGTCAGTGTGTCAACTCCTTGCTCTCCAATCAGAAAATCGTTACCTTTGCCGCCGGAGATAGAGTCATTACCCGTGCCGCCGTAAATAACATCGTCATTTTGGCCACCGAAGATGGAGTCGGAACCTTGGTTGCCGTATATGATGTCGTTGCCTTGAGCTCCAAACAACAGGTCATTGCCAGCCAGCCCCCATATTTTGTCTGGTGCTTGCAATCCGCTGATAATGTCGGCATTGGGGGTTCCATTTAGAAAGTCAATTGCTGCTGTACCTAAAATATTTGCCATTATCAAAAAATACCTATTTTGAATTGTCTAATTTACTAACACTCTTAAAGGCGTTTCGGGAAGATATTAGATGCACCTGACAACTTGATCGAGAAATCCAAGTTTTTTCTCGATGCTTTCTAGAAGTATTGTTTTGCTAACACACTCTGTTCAGAAGTTACGTTTAAAAATATCGAAACTTACAGGAAAATAACAATATTAATCTACAACCCTGAGCTTTGAGGTGAGACTGAACAAATACTCAACTCGTTTACTTGGTAATTGCTAATGCTACTTTTGAAACTCTAGCAAATATCTCCTAGTTTGTCAAGGAGCCTTGGTAAAATTTTAAAAAGGAGTAGATTTTGTCAATACCCCTTTGGGTAGAGATATAATTAAATAATAATGATAATCAAACAAGGAGTAAGAGTGCGAGAGTCCGCCGTCTGCGGACTCTCCACCACCAGCGATTATCATTATCAATAAGTTGTTCACTCGCTCTAGTTGCAGGCGAGCGATAATAGTTGCACCGCAAGCGCACGGCAGCAGGGTAAACGCATCTTGTCAATAACGAGGGGTTTTAGCACTGCGGACTCGGCTTTATTGTTGTTTATTGAGAACGATTTATCCACGTGTAGCGCTTTTGTCTCTGCTCAAACGCTATATATGGGAATTTAAAAATTAGATGCGTTTACCCTGTTACAAAGGTTGCGTTTAACCTATAGCAGATGGCAGATAAATAGAGGATCTTGGAGTCAGTAACATCTAACAAACTGGTTGAAAAGCTGCTGTTACCGTACCTGATGAATCTGCTATCCCTTCTATAAATTTAATTATGACTAACTTAGCCATACTAAACAACAAAAAGTTACAATTGTTGCAATTAACGCCACCCAGATAAACCTATTATCTTTCGTATTAACCTGACTCAAATCTACAGGCTCTGGTACGACTGGCTTGGGTTTAGCGTACTTGATATCAGCGTTGGGATTGGATTGAAAACTGATTGATTGATTTTCATCTAAAGCTGCCAAATCAGGGATTTTCACCATCCATTCAGGAGGGATACTGAGTTTGGGAGCTTCGAGAATGAACAGCAAGCGCTTTGCTTGCTGGCGGGTTTCTTGGCGGGGATGGCGGGTGAGCTTGCGGCAAAGCTCGATCGCCTTTTCTGTATTGCCAGAGGCTTCGTAGGCTGTCACTAGCCACATCTGCACCTCACCGCCCAACCGGGAATTTCGATCGACTAAACCGGTAGCTGTTTCTAAACTCTGCACAGATTCAGCATACCGGCCACTCTCAAAAGCTACTTGCCCAGCTTGGTACTCAGTTTGAACAATTTCTAACTTTTCTGAAGTCACGAGCACCCACCCCATTCACAAATATTACTTCCCAAATTCCCCAAACACTAGAATTCGCTGTTGTGTTGCGACATACCCGACTCGTTGTCCCGTTTGGAACCCAGCAACTCTATTTGGTCTACCCTAATTATAGGGAGCGATCGATTAGCTCCGGTATTGCGGTCTTGCCAGCGATCGAACTTCAAAGAGCCTGTTATTCCTATTTGAGCGCCTTTGCGAACGTAGTCAGCAGCAATCTGGGCTACTTTATCCCAGAGTTCCAAGGTAAACCAGTCTGGTTCGTCACTATTGCGCGATCGCTTTCTCACCGCCAGCGTCAACCTGCACTTAACTTTACCCGACTCAAAATACTTCACGTCCGGGTCGCCGCCGACGCGGCCTACTAAAGTCACAACATTAAGACTCATAAACTTTTTTTGGAATGTGGTCGATCGGTGATGTAGTTAAACAGTCCACACGGGCATTAGCCTCCAAACTGAACTTGGAACAGCGCTTGTGAGGCTTCATCCTGATTGTACACCCAGTTAGCAGAACATATTGATAGTGGATGATTGGCGAGTCTGCGCTCAACCTGAGCTCGACAATGTACATTTCTGACTAGACTCAGGATGAAAAACGTAATAGAATCCACCTCGGTTACACTTTTGTAACAACATTATTGCACACAATAGTATTTTAGTTTTTGGGGGGGGTACGAATCAGTGGGTCTTCTCAATCGATTTTCGTTATCTAGAGATATGGGTATCGACCTCGGTACTGCTAACACGCTCGTTTATGTATCCGGCAAAGGTATTGTTCTGCAGGAACCTTCTGTAGTGGCGATCGACCAAGATTTAAAAATACCGCTGGCTGTTGGAGAAGAAGCCAAAAAAATGCTCGGCCGCACGCCAGGGAACGTCATAGCACTGCGCCCGCTTCGCGACGGGGTAATCGCAGACTTCGATACGGCAGAACTGATGCTGAAGACTTTTATCCGCAGGGTTCACGAAGGCCGAAGCTTAGTTTCGCCGCGGATAATTATTGGCATCCCCAGCGGTGTCACCGGAGTCGAGAGGCGTGCTGTCATTGAGGCGGCGACTCAGGCCGGTGCTAGAGAAGTACGGTTAATTGATGAACCCATCGCTGCGGCGATCGGGGCTGGACTGCCTGTTGCTGAGGCGACTGGCAATATGATTATAGATATAGGTGGAGGTACGACGGAAGTTGCGGTTTTGAGTTTGCAAGGTACGGTTATCAGTGAGTCTGTGCGGGTAGCCGGCGACGAACTCAATGAGGCGATCGTCCAATACATGAAAAAAGTTCACAATTTGGTCATCGGCGAACGCACTGCTGAAGAAATTAAGATTCAGGTTGGTTCTGCATATCCAACTCCAGAGGATGACGATGTAATGATGGAAGTGCGGGGCTTGCACTTACTGTCGGGTTTGCCGCGAACTGTTACTATCAAAGGCCCAGAAATTCGCGAAAGTATGTCGGAACCGCTTTCAGTAATTGTGGAAGCTGTCAAGCGTACTTTGGAACGCACCCCCCCGGAATTAGCAGCAGATATTATTGACAGGGGAATTATGCTGGCTGGTGGTGGCGCGCTGATGAAAGGTTTAGATACTCTGATCAGTCACGAAACAGGAATTGTCACTCACGTGGCAGCCGATCCGCTCTGCTGCGTGGTTTTGGGAACTGGTAGGGTATTGGAAAACAAACAGTTGGAACGGGTATTCAGCGGGCAGTCGTCGCGTAATATGTAGTTAACAAATTTGGGATTGTGGATTTAGAAATACGGCTGCAATCTCAAATCTAAAATCCTGACTTAACAATTTTAGATTAGTGAAATTATGCTAAAAAATACATTCCGAAAGTGGTGGGATCTGCGGCTGCCAATAGCTCTTTTAGGTTTAGCTGTAACGGCCGCTTGGGGAGTTCGGCAAACACAAGGTGGGGCAGTATTTGAAGTTTACAATTGGGTGACTCGTCCGTTTCACGCCAACGGCTCTGGGCAAGAGGAGCTCATCTCGGCGCGCACTCAAGAATTGCAAGCGCAACTATTAGAATTAGAAACTCAAAATCAGAAGCTAAAAGAGCTTTTAGGTTACGTTTCGGCTAAGAAACCAGCAGGGATTGTAGCTCCTATTGTCGGCCGCAGTGCCGGCCACTGGTGGCAGCAAGTAACCTTGGGGCGCGGCAGTAACGATGGCATCAAAACAGATTTTACTGTGATGGGCCCCGGCGGTTTGGTAGGCAGAGTTGTCAGCGTTACTCCTAATACTAGCTTGGTGCTGTTAGTCAGCGACGCTACGAGTCAATTGGGTGTGGGAATTACCCGCAGTCGCCAGATGGGTTTTATGCGCGGGAAAGGCGGAAATCAGGCTGTGATTGAGTTTTTTGATAATGTTCCCAATGTCAAGCCTGGGGATATGGTTTCAACTTCTTCTTACAGTCAGTTGTTCCCTCCTGGTTTGCCGGTGGGAAAAGTGGTTTCGGTGGATATGAATAAAACTCCGGCTCCAGAAGCTGTGGTTGAGTTCTCTGCACCGATGAATGCTCTGGAGTGGGCGGTGGTTTACCCGCACTCTAAGCAAGCCGAATCGAAGGATTCGCCGAGTCAATCTTCAGCAGCATCTGAGGGAGCACAGCAACAATGAAAGCTTTATCTCGGATGTCTTCGCGATCGCGCCAATTTCTCAACTTCGCAGTTACATTTCTATCTGTGATGCTGTGCATACTGATATTGCCCACTCGGATGCCGGGAATGGAATTGCTGGGAATTGGACCGAACTGGCTGTTAATTTGGTTGGTAGCTTGGAGTATTAAGCGGAAACGTACAGTTTGGGGAGCTGCTAGCATGGGCTTGGTTTTGGGGTTTCTTCAAGATGCGATGACGGCTCCTCATCCCAGCCACGCTGTGAGTCTAGTTTTTGTAGGAGTCTTAACAGTTGTTTTGCAGAAAACCTGGTCGATTCCGGTAGATATTGTTGAGAGAGATCCGATTCCCATCGCGTTAATTGTGTTTGGGATGGCGGTGGTAGCGGAAACGGTGATGGGGCTGCAATTTTTTGCTATGGGCGATCGGGCTTTACTGGAAATTTGGAGCTATCACCAGCGAGTGGCTTTGTGTTCTGCTATTCTTAGCAGTCTTTGGGCTCCGGTGATTTATTTTCCGCTCAATCGCTTGTGGGAAATGACCAGGAATTTAGAAAAATCTTAGTCATTAGTCATTAGTCATTAAACCCGCCCCAGCCAATGTCTGTAGGGGCGGGTTTTACTAACAATATCTAACTAGCCCCAACAATATATATAAACCCGCCCCCACACAACCGATAACCTACATCAACCTTGACTTTTATCAAATACGAAAAATGTACATTGTGATTTTTGGTTGGGTGGGGGCGGGTGCAAGCAGATTGTTAATTTCAGGCGTGGATGGTTGGTAAAACCCGCCCCTACAGTAGCTATTTCTCATTATAATATCGCCTGTTGCGCCGAACCTAATAAGTGATGAACGGCAATAATCAAATCGCTGAGAATGAAATTAGGCTGGTGCTTTTGCAGTTGATAGCGGCTGCGAATTCCGCAGGTAACGGCAATTGTAGGTATTCCCAATGCTTTTCCTGCGAGGATGTCTGCTTCTGTATCTCCGATCATCCAAGCCGAACCCAGCGATGACTCAAATTCTTCTGCCACTTCAGCCAACAATTCAGTTTTTAAGGCTGTATAGTTGTGATAGGCGGCATCCGCCATCTGAGTTCCGCGAATGCTGGTAAACAGTCTGGCTAAACCGTAATTTTGTAACAGTTGAACGGCTTGATTTCTCGGCCGCAGGGTGACTAAAATCAGCCGCACGCCGCGGGAGTGCAGAAGTCCGATCGCCCATTGCACTCCCGGCTGGATGCGATCTAAGTGCAACAAGTCTGGCTGATTGACAATCCGACTCACGCATCCTAGAAAAACGTTAATTTCTTCTCCCGACAAGCCGGAACTTTTGGCTATTTCAGCATCGGGTACTCGGTTTTGTTTCATTTGCCAAAATTGCTGTTTGCTGAGTATTTGAAGGTTGAGGTTGATTCCCCGATCGAGATAAGCTGCTTGAGTATCGGCCAATCCCTGTTGATAGGTGGCATAGTAGCGATCGGACACATCGACTATGGGCCCGTCTAAATCGCAAAATACCGTCATCCGGGGGGACGACTCAGCCTCTGATGGTAGCTTGTACTGAAGGTTTTCGGAGTCTTTGGCGACAGCAGTTAACATAAAACGTTAAGTAAATCAAGGGAGTTATACATTTCTTGACTGTAGCAAAAAATGTATAAGTTATAATACATAAATTTTAATACTTTTATTAAAAAAACCTATGATTTTTTTGAGGATGGGGTTCAATAAAGGCGATCGAGCCTGTGCGTCCATAACTTCAAGGGAAAAAGTGATTTTTGTGGCTGTTGATATATGCTTTAGCCATTAAAGTTTAGAATTAAGTTTTTAGTCTTTTGTAATTTACCCATGCTCAAACAAAGCGATTTTGTTAGGAATTCGGACACTAATCGAGTAGAGGTGCTGTCCGAAGCACTGCCTTACATTCAACACTTTGCCGGTCGCACCATAGTGGTCAAATATGGCGGTGCGGCGATGAAAGATAGCAATCTCAAAGACAAGGTGGTTCGGGATATTGTGCTGCTAGCTTGCGTGGGGATGCGTCCGGTTGTGGTTCACGGCGGCGGCCCGGAAATTAATATTTGGCTCGAAAAATTGGGAATTGAGCCGCAATTTAAGGATGGTTTGCGGGTGACTGATGCGGCGACAATGGAAGTTGTAGAAATGGTTTTGGTGGGTAAAGTAAATAAGGAAATTGTTTCGTTAATCAACCAAGCTGGCGGCAAAGCAGTGGGATTGTGCGGCAAGGATGCCAATCTGATTCAAGCTCGTCCAGATGGCCGGGAAGGAATTGGATTTGTTGGTGAAGTCAGCGGCGTGAAAATCCAGATTTTGGAGTCTTTGGTGAACAGCGGTTATATTCCGGTGGTGTCGAGCGTGGCGGCAGATGAAAACGGTCAATCTTACAACATTAATGCTGACACAGTGGCTGGGGAAATTGCGGCTGGTTTGGGAGCTGAAAAGTTGATTTTGATGACTGATACGGCGGGAATTTTGGAGGATTATCACAAGCCGGATAGTCTGATTGCTAAGTTGGATATTCAGGAAGCGAGACAGTTGGTTGAGTCGGGAGTGGTGTCTGGGGGGATGATTCCGAAGGTTAATTGTTGTGTGCGGAGTTTGGCTCAGGGTGTGAAGGGTGCTCACATTATTGACGGTCGAATTCCTCATGCTTTGCTGCAAGAAATATTTACGGATGCGGGGATTGGGTCGATGATTGTTGCTTCTGAGTTTAGCAGCGCGAACTTAAGACCGAAGTAAGGGGTAAATCCTAGCGTGGGGAGGGCGGGTGCGTGAAATGGGTAAACTCGCTGCGATTGCGTATATCCTAACTAAACCTGCCCCTACCAACCTTTAGAAGGTACTTTTGGGAAATTACTTCAACTAATTCTAACCGTTGTTGAATTTCAGCTTTTCTTAAACTATGATGAAACACTTTAGAGTTTTGGATTCTGTTGCGATTCTTAAGCCGATTTCAAATACGCGATTAGCGCTAGTGGAACCAGAATACGCATCTATTTCTAGTTTGCCAGTTGGACTTGTGGGAACTATTATTGAAGTGTATGATACGGAAAAGGAATGTCAGTATTTAGTGGAGTTTGCTGATAGTCAAGGGAGTGAATATGCTATGGCTATGTTGAAAGCTGATGAAATTTTAGTTCTGCAATATGAACTTGCAGTTGCTTAGTAATGTGAGGAGAAGAGAAGTTAGATAAGAGCGATTCCCTACGGGATAGCTTCGCACGCGCGTACTTGGGGAAGGAAAGGGCGATCGCCTTTTAGTTGGGTACTTAAATCGCGCCATCATTTAACGTGCCGTTTCAGCTTGAATTTCTCGAATAATAGTTGATATTTCTTCGGCTGACTCAAGGTGTCTAGCCAAAACTTGAGCAGTTTTGTCCAGCAAGCGTTCTGAAAAGACTTTAGCTAAGTCTTCCCGTAAACCTTGCCCTATATAAAACTTAAGCAATGCTTCTACAGACATATCTCGATTTGCCGCTATTTTATGAAGTGATGCTAAAGTATCTATTGGAATGTTTAGCGAGACTCTTTCCGCTGTACGAGGTCGCAATTGCAATTTTATTTCTTCTTCAGAATTGTTCATATAATTTCCTTTCAGTGCGGGTAGCAGGACGGGAAGAAATGATGCGTATTCGCAAGCTGCGTTCTACATAAACAACCAGTAATAGGCGTTGAGTGCGGGAGTAACCCAGGATAAAGTTACGCTGTTCGTCATTAGCCGTTGCATCTCCCTCCTGATAGAATGGATCGAAGAAAACTTCTGCGGCTTCTTCAAAGCTAACGCCATGCTTTTATAGGTTAATCTGGAATTTGTTTGTGTCCCATTCAAACTCAACGCCTTGCAGTCTGTACACACTATCCAGGCTTCGATATTAACATTCTTTAAATAAGAGCGATCGCACTTTGGGAAAAAAGGGCGATCGAGCTTTGACGAGTCTTCGTAGATGCCGACAAACTGACTAACGCAACCGAAAGATTCGTCTTAAGGCATTTTTTACCGTCACTGAAGAGTCTGTACATCAGGATATGCCAGAATTTTTGCATCAGCAGTTAGTAAGGGACACCCGCAAATCCTCGCAGTTGCCACAATGATTTGATCTGCTGGATCGCGGTGAAAACCTGTGAGTTTAGTTGACTCGACAATGATGGGAATGGTGAGTTCGAGTAGCTGCACTCCGGGATAAGCCAAAGCTTGTTTTAACCACTCATCAACTGTAACGGACAAAGTAAGTCTTCCCATTTCTACTAATTTAGAAACCTCCCAACAAGAAATGATGCTGATTCCTAAACCTTGAGATTGATATTGTTGTATCCAGTCCCGATGTTTCTGAGTCAGTCGTGTGTTATCGTCAACCCACCAAACCCATATATGAGTATCTAGTACAATCATTGTAGCACTTCCCAATCTTCCAAGGAAACCGCAGGTTCAAACGGCTCATTATAGCCAATGACAGTGCCTCGCAAAGGATATAGAAAAGTATTTTTCATGGTTTCATTTACCAAATTTAGATAGCTAATGAATTCTCGATATCCATCCAATTCTGTTTGTTCTTCGGGAGTGAGATTTGATGCTTGTTGTTGAGCTGTTAAAGTTTGAATTCGTTCCTGGGTTTGAATAGAAGCGCTAAATATTAAGAGTCCGTTGACTAACTCAATGCGGACAGAACCTTCGCTGGGCAAGCTGTTGGGTAAGTGAGGCAGCTTGATGGGCAAATTAGCAATCATGGCATTAATTGACTGTATTTGATGTTGTTTTTTTAATTATACCGATCGCTCTGTTGAATTTGACAGTGGTTGCCATGCTGAAATTATAGGCCGATCGCACTTTGGGAAAAAAAGGACGATCGAGCTTTGAGTAGTCTTCATAAATGCCGACAAACTGACTTACGCAAGTTAAAGTAAAATAAGATTAATTAAGCTTGACAATTTGCAAGTGAAACTTAGGTTATGTTAAAATGTTCTCAACAAGACCGCTTCTCCACCATACCGCACAGGAATCAGTGCCATGTCCATTTCTCAACCTGAAAAGCCACAGTATTTAAAACCGATTAATCCCCCGGATCTTCAAATGCGGGCGATCGCCTACAGTTTAGATACTTTAATTCCAGGGCTTTACATTTGGCTGGGTGCGCTCAAAATTCGGATTGGGGGTAGCGAGCCCGAAGAAAGCTATCCGGGGACTATTCACAGTCCCATTGGCATTGCTTTAGTATTCCCTGGCTACCGTATCTATAGCACTTACCAAGGTAGCTATGACCCTTGATAAGCATAAGCTTGACGGCATCATTCAAATTACTGCCAAAACTTTGCCTTCTACAGAATTTGAGTTACTTCTCTTGACAGCAGGCTACGGTAAAATTGGTACAGCTCCGGCTCAAGGAAATCGCCTGAAAGTATGGTGGACTCATTCTACTTTTAGACGCATCGAAGCCATTTACAGTGCTGATGGAATAGTTGCTATTACTGCTTATCACGTTTAGAGTTGTCGTTCCAACTCAGAAGTTTTTATTAATTGATGAAAGAGCGATCGCACTTTAGGAAAAAAAGGGCGATCGCACTTTTGGTTATTTCGGGGAAAAGGGATCTCGCTATCAATTTTTACTCTCGAATGCGAATTCTGTAAACTTCTACCAGTAGTAATTTACCTCGATAATGCTCCTCACTATCGTGCAATGATAAGTATTCTGTTAGCCTTGCCATCAACTGAGGAATAATTTCAGGGTGATTTCTCAGTTGAATAGAAATGATTCCTTGATATGAACTTGGCGGATAAGTTACAATATCTGCGAAGTCTCCATTGAGAGAAACAAGTATGGAATTAAATTCCTGAGCTTTGGCAATGACAATAGTATCTGGAGATTCAATTGGGATGTAATCTCACAATACAAAAACTTCATGCTCGGTATCACGAAGGATTTGAATAATAGACTTAGGAACGCATTGATCGATGAACAATCTTAAACTCATTAGGCAACTGTTTCAAAGTCAGACAAATCGCGAGCATAATCAAGACAAGCAGCTATCTGTTCTTTGGTGATATCTGGAAACTCGTCGATGATTTGTTCTACAGTATTATTTGATGCTAAATATCCTAAAATCAGGCCAACGGGAATTCTAGTCCCTTTGATTCTTGGTTTACCTCGCAGTACATCGGGGGTACTAACGATATGTTCTCTCCAGTTTACAGGCATAACTTGTCCTTTCTGAATCTGATAAGTTATATTATCTAATCTGACAAGTTATATTTTAACTTAAGGAATGGCGATCGCCCTTTGGGATTTGACATGGGAAAGGCGATCGCACTTTCGGACAATAAGGGCGATCGTACTTTAAAAAAGCAACAATTGCGTTACACCCAAAACATTAGGAAACTGCTTTGAGGTATTGCGTGACAGGCTTCAAATCGATGTCATCGTTGGAAGTGAGTATTTTAAATAAATGACGCGGGATGCCGGCTGCAATCAAAACTTCCAAATCGCGATCGAGCTTTGAGAAGTCTTCATAGATACCCACAAACTGACTTACGCAAGCTAAAGATGAATCTTTCGGGTCATTGACTCCCGTGTATTTGTACTGAATATCAAAACCTGCTTTTTCGCCAATTTCTTCGATATCCCAGTCTACAAGATTAAGATCGATCGCTTCAACGGCCAGGGCAATATGACCGGGCGGTATGGGGTCAAGAGGCTCGCAGCACCAGCCCTCAGAATGATTCCATACACTTTGACCAAGAGATTCTCGAATTTTCATGTCTTTTCCCTCACTGAAAGTAGCAGCGAAACCAGGCTTTGCCGCCCGGGCGAACATCTGCAAGAGACCGTTCATATTCAGTTGCTAGCTGTTGGCATTTCTTTTTCGCTTCTTTTAGGTTATACGCTTGTACGGGTTCGTTGATGGGATTGCCAAGCTCTTCTTTTTCCCGTTCTGGATCTCTCACTTGTCCCCCTTTTTGCTGCTCTTGCTGGATGAGGGGACTTGCTGAGCCTGAAACCACATCTCGATCGCCTCTTCCAACCCTTCTCCTATATTTAGCTGCTTCAGAGTACACGCAGCTTTAAACTGAAGTCCTAGTTCTTTTCGGACATCTCCCGATAGCTGTATGTAATTTGGGTCGTGTCGCTTGGCTGGCACTTCCGTACTTTTTCCCATTTAGGCTTCCTCCAATTTTTATATTCTCACGATCGTACACCTGTTATGCTGATATGTTATCATGTTAACAAGTTGAATATGTGCGCGAGTGAATAAAAAAAGGCCGATCGCCCTTTGGGATTTGAAATGGGAAAGGCGATCGCACTTTGGGATTCGGGATGGGAATGCCGATCGCACTTTCCGACAATAAGGGCGATCGAGCTTTGACGAGTCCTGGTAGATGCCGACTGGCCTGACTTACGCAAGCTAAAGATTCATCTTTCGGGTCATTGGTAGTAATGTCGGTAATTTCTTTGCTATACTTAAAGCATCGTCCGAAAGCGTGAAAAAGGAGCAAGAGTGTCAGCAAAAGATTACTATCATCCAGTTGTGAAACAGGCCCTTGTTAAAGCTGGCTGGAAAGTTACTCATGACCCGTTGTTATTGAAATGGGCTAAGCGAAAACTATTTGTAGATATCGGAGCAGAAAAACTGATTGGCGCTGAAAATAATCAGTCTAAGATAGCTGTTGAAGTTAAAAGTTTTATCAGTGACTCTAAAATTTGAGATTTAGAGAAGGCTTTGGGACAATACATTCTTTATCAGAAAATTTTAGAACAAACTGAACCGGAAAGAACGCTCTATCTTGCCATACCTGCGAGGTCTTTTGAGGAGCTTTTTATTGAAGATAAGTTTGCCGATCTTTTATTGGTCGATAATCATTTGAAGTTGATTGTTTTTAATCCACAAATAGAGGAGATTGTGAAATGGATACCCTAGTAGATTGCCGCCAGATTGTTAAAGGGATTCTCAATGAATACTCAGGGTTTTTTGGTTCTGAAATTGAGGTACAAAGTCAAGTAATTTTCGATTTAGAAAACGATCGGTATATGTTACTATCAATGGGATGGTTTCAGGGGAGAAGAATTCACGATTGTGTTATACACATGGATATTATCGACGGTCAAGTTTGGATTCAAGCCAATAATACCGATCGCTCGATCGCTGAAGAATTAGTAGCAGCGGGAATTCCTCCTAAGTTAATTGTTCTAGGACTTCAACCGCCAGAAGTAAGAGCTTATACAGCTTATGGCGTACCAAATTCCATACAGTCTCAAGAATTATTGCAAGTGGGTTAAATTTGCAGGGGAAGAGCGATCGCACTTTGGGTTATTTGGGAAAATAAGGTATATCGCGCTTTCGGAAAATAAGGGCGATCGCACTTTGACCAGTCCTCGTAGATGCCGACACTGAAAGTAGCATCGTACTTTGGAAAAAAGACCATCGCCCCTAAGAAGAAAAGGGGCAATGCCAGTATATTTCAAAGTGGAATAGGGGGCAGTGGGAAATCAGGTAACAAAGGAATAGGAGGTAAAGGAGGTTGCCCTGGTGTATTTACAGTCCCAGGGCTCTCAAGCAGTGGTTGATTAGGCAACAAAAGCCTTGTAGTTGTGATACTGGAAGCTAGAACATTATTCAGTTGAGCTAATTGTTCACCTGTACTTCTAAGACTAAGTAGGGTATTAGAGCCTGCGGTTTGAATCAAGATGTCACTGATACTTACACCTGCTGGTACTTGGATGAAATCGCTGCCATTTCCAAAGTCGGTGATTATATCTAAACCGCCACCTGTTGACAGTACAAATCTATCGTTTCCCAGCCCGCCTGTGAGAGTATCATTTCCCTGATCGCCTGAGAGGAAATCATCTCCTGCATCGCCAAAGAGTTGATCGTTGCCTTTGCCACCAAATAAACTGTCGTTTCCGTCTCCGCCTCTAATGATATCTTCATTAGAATCGCCTCGGATAGAGTCGTTGCCACTTCCTCCATCTACGAAATCGTTATCTTTGCCGCCTATCAGGGTATCGTTACCAGCACCACCTGAAATGCTATCTTGACCGTCGTTTCCCAGAATTAGTTCGCTGTCTGCAGAGCCTATTACTGTATCATTGCCGCCGAGAACCCACGCGCCACCGGGAATATTTGCTAGTTGTCCGGGGGATAGGGTGATAGATTCAGAGGTATTATCGCCTAGTAAGCGAATAAAACCATTATCATTGGTAAATCTTAATGCCATGTTTATCGCTTTGTTTGAAATTATTTTGAACGTTGTTTAACCACTAATTACACCTATCGCTTGTGGAATGTATCTTGGCCATATTGGCCTAGGATCTGTAGATTCAACGTAAGGCTTTCCCTGAGCTATCATTTGTGTAGACCCACTACCATCAAGCTGCATTATTTCATTAGCCCCAAAATATTTTAGTGTTTCAATTGCATCTGTTGTTGTAGTCTCTTTTTTTGAGGTTAAAATTAAAACTGTTTCATTGCTAAGATTAGAATCCCGATCTTTAACACCCACATAAGTCCTACTATTTGGGTCATTTGGATTTTGATCTTTAGTCTGTTTTGGCAGTCCAACTATCACCTGTGAAGCAGATGAATCCTTGATAGAACTAATATTGTCATTGAATTGAGTAATTGATGCCCTATCATTCCATATTTCTAATTTCAATTTTGATCCTTTATTATTATTTTCAGAACCATCAAATATTTGGGAATCTACTTTGAGGGGATAAGACAATTTAGTATCACCGAAAGCTAATATGTCCGCAGGACCTGATGGAAAAAATGCACCATTAGATACTGAAAAAGCTTTAGAGTTGCCTCTTGATAAATTATCCCAGAAACTATTAATACTTTCCCTTTTGAATGTGGGGCTATTTCCACCATAAGCACCGCTTGTTCCACTATTATCTTTCTGCTGACCAGTTAGCAATTTTATAGAAGCTCCTTGACTCAAATCTATAACTTGCACGTAATCAGACTTGTCCCTACTCTCGTATAGATTAACCCCTTTAGAATTTTTGACAGAAGTAAATCCATCCTTCTCCCAAGAGATATCGAAATAAGCCTTGCTATCTCTTTCCATATAGTAGGAAAACAACCAATATTTTCCATTATTTTCAGGCTTCCACTGAATCTCCTTGCCACCGTAAGCATCTTCCTTACCCTCCCAATTTATGTATTCCCACTTGTCGCCATTAACTGGGACTGCTGCTATATAGTAACGATCGTCAGCCCTGACTCGGAATTTGTAACTTTGATCTTTTTCAAAATCAGCTTGTGTCCAAAAGCCCAATAAGAAGAAGTCATTGTTTACGCCATTACCAGGACTCCCATCTCCCCAATCCTGTGCAAAACCTTTTTTGCCATCGCTGCGGGTAGCAGAACCAAAATCTTTGGCCTTACCATTCCATAACGCTTCCCAACTCTTTGAATTTCCCTTCCAATTCCAAGCTTGGACACCCCAGCGGTTGCCCCAATCAAAATCGGCTTTTTCAATTGAAATTGTTTGTCCATTGAAGAGAACAGTCCCACGATCGTCCTCACTCTTCAACCCCTGAAGCTCACCCTCACTCAACTCCTTCCCCTGAACAACCGCCCCAAAAATCGCCCCCTCATCCCCCACTGAATCCGTAACATTCAACCGCGAATCAACAGAGTGCCCGATTTCTTCCAACAACACATCCGCAACCGCCGCCGGATTCGCCGCATTCCCAGCCAAAAATTCCTTCGATAAATAAATCGTATCCGTCGCCGCCGCAAAAGCCCCATTCGCCCCATCAATCTCAGCAGACGAGACAACCTTCACCGGCGGGATATCACTAAAATCTCCCTCAAACCATCCTTCAGCTAAGGCTTTCGCACCCGCAGCATCCCAGTTTTCCCCAAAAGCCAAATTCATCTTCGCCACGAAATCTGGCTGGGCCACAAACTTACTCAAATCCGCATAGACTTCTGACATCGCCTGACCTGTTAGCAAATCGACAGAGCTATCCGGTAAACTGCTGTTGGAGTCCGCGATCGCCCCATTACCCATCCGCGTTAGCGCAGCATCAGGCAAGATCATATTGTCATAGGCTTCAGGCATTAAAGTCGGGAGATTAACTTCCTCACCGACACCGCCCGTTAGGACGCGGTTAGCATCTAGCTGCGGGATAATAGCCTTAGTCGGTTCTAGGCTGGCATTCCAAGGAGCGATCGCACTTTCGTTATTAAATTCAGGCGTGAAAAAATTAGACACGTTATTCTCCCGTGTTGATTAGAGACAAGTACATAGACTTGCCCTGTGTGTGCTTAGATTAAATAAACTGTTTGTTGTAAAAGCCGATCGGCCGATCGCCCTCATGAACCCTTAGCCCCGATGAACCGCAACAGTAGCGGTACTTCTAAAGCTCTATTTATCTATCGGGCTGAGTCCGCAAGTTTTATGCAAAATACTGCTTTTTTGTTACAAAACTTTACTTAGCGCCCTCTGACTTTTGCAAATACTAGCTTTGACGTTAGTTGAAGCGATCGCGCCCATTACTGACTCTGAGTATTCCTACTCCGCGCCACACCGCCCCAACAAACTCAACTATATATGATGTATATAACAATACACTAAGCAAACCTAGCAAGCAACTAACAAACGCTAGCAATTTCGGTTATGCTATCGTTAGCCACATCTCAACACACCCGACAATGGTACCAAAGGAAGACTTATTTGCCGAAGCCGCGAAACACTGGGACTTAGAAAGACTGTACCAAGCTTTTGCAGAAGCTAAACGGCAAATCTCTCCCCGATCGCGCAGGGGACTAACAGAAACAGAAAAACTCTACCTCCGAGGATTGCTTTCCGGTTGCAGTCCCGCCGAAATCGCCCGCCAACTGTTTCAGACTTCCAAAAGTGCAGAGGTTTATCTGTGTAAAACTTTATACCAATATGTTAAAAAACTCGCAGATGTACCTAACGAACCTGTAGGAAATTGGCGCAATATTTGCGATCGGCTACAGGAAGCCGGATATAAAACTCTGTCTTCTCCTGAATTTAAAATAAATAATTCTGTACCTACAGAAGCATTAATAAAGATAGTTAATATAGGTTGGCTGGAGCAAAGTACAATATCAATGGATATTAACATTCAATTAACATTCCCCTCAACTTCAGAAGCTCCGAAAACAGAAGATTTGGATAAAGACGGTTAGATGGGCGATCGCACTTGAGGACAGAAAGGGATCTCGCCCCTCCACTGAGAGGCAAAAATGTTAATAATCTTATAGCTGATAGTTTTAGAAGGAACTTTTTGATAAAATATCAAAATTAAAACTCCCTCACTCGCTTCGATTTTACCTAAAACAATCAAATTACTCAAATTTATGTCTCGATTAAGTATCAGATCGAACAAAAAAGCTCTGGGCTTTGTGCTGGGTTTATTAATTTTTGTCATTTTCATTCCCGGATGTTGGGATTTAACAACTAATATTGCTCCCACACCAGTACGGCAAATAAATAACACAGTAGCTGTGCGGGCCAATGTACAAAATACATCAAATTCTAGCTCTTCTTTAGGAATTGGGCTTAGTGGTATTGCTGACTACTCCACACAATTACCCTTTTTAGATGCTTTCAAATCTTCTAGAAAATGGATAACTCAGTGCGTCAGCGGACAACCAAACTGTAAAGGTGAATGGGATACAGAGGAGTATAATCTTTTAAACCTTGATGAAAATGGGTGGGTGAAGTCTCTGCCATCGCCCGAAGATGCTCCTAAATATACTAGGGTAAGTACGCTGTTACTTAGGGAAATCCCCAATCGCTATCCTTCAGGCCAATATATTGTTACTTATGAGGGTGAAGGTGCGATCGAATATAGCTTTGATGCCAAAAAAGATGAGGCTGCGTCGAAACCTGGGAGGGATATCATTAATGTAGATGCCACACAAGGCGGAGGCATAATGATTATAATTACTGCTACCGATCCCAAGAAAACAGGGAACTATATCCGCAATATTAAAGTTGTTCACTCGCAAGATGAAAAGCTTTATCAAAGTGGTGAAATATTTAATCCCCTGTTTATAGACAAGATTAAAAAATTTAGAGTCTTGCGTTTTATGGACTGGATGGGGACAAATGGTTCTGAACAAAAAGAATGGTCAAACCGACCTAAACCAGAGAGTATATCCTATTCTTACAGAGGAAATGTTCCCATAGAAATTATGGTGAATTTAGCTAATAAAGTCCAAGAAGAACCCTGGTTTAATATGCCACATCAGGCTACGGATGAATATATGACTAACTTTGCTAAAATGGTAAAAGATAGTTTAGATCCAAAGCTGAAAGTTAATGTAGAGTATTCTAATGAGGTTTGGAATTGGTCATTTCCACAATCGCATTATGCTTTGAAACAAGGTAAAGCGAGGTGGGGAGATAAAGGCGATGCTTTTATGCAATGGCACGGAATGCGTACTGCTCAAATGTGCGATATCTGGAAAGGCGTTTTTGGGGCTCAAAAGAATCGAGTTGTCTGCGTGTTAGGAACTCAAAGAGCCTGGAGAGAGTTAGGAAATTATGCTTTAGATTGTCCCTATTGGGTAGCTGAGGGCAATAAGCCTTGTTATCAACACGGCATTGATGCCGTAGCCATAGCTGGATATTTTAGCGGAAACTTGGGCGGGAAAGAAAATGTCAGCACGGTAGAGTCTTGGTTGAATGACGCAGATGGCGGATTTGGCAAAGCTTTTAAGCAATTAAGAGAGGGCGGGTTACTTGCTGGCTTCAAAGATAGTTTGCCCGATGTTGATAAGGACTTTAGGTATTACTTAGATGTGGCTCAAAAAAAAGGTCTCAAGTTATTTGTTTACGAGGGGGGGCAACATATTGTAGGTATTGAAGGAGTTGAGAATAACGAAAAACTGACCAAGTTTTTTATGGAATTAAATAGGCGGCCAGAAATGTATGAGCTCTACACCCAATTACTGAATAGTTGGAAACAAGTTGGAGGCAGTCTTTTCATGCACTTTGTGGATGTGGGTTCATTTAGTAAGTGGGGAAGTTGGGGGGCTTTGGAGTATGTGGAACAAAAGGGTTCGCCTAAGTATGATGCTTTGATGGATTTTATTGATAAGAATCCTTGCTGGTGGGATGGGTGTGCTATTGAGGGATGATGAGGAATTGGGTGCAATCAAGAATCGTTCGACACTTCCTCAAACTCTTCAGCATCCCCCGGCAAACCAGAACCCTCGCTACTCCTCAACCTGGGCGATTCCCCATTACTCGCCCCCGCACCGTAAACCCCAGAATACCTGTCCTCCAAACCCGAATCCCTCAGCGAAAGGGCACTTCTTTGACTCGGAGACAATCTATCTGTCGATCGGCGATTTGTCCCAGAAATCGCCGGCTTCCGAGTTAAAGTTTTCCAAGCCGCCTTCATCCCACTCACCACGCTGCGAGTTGTAGCCTGCAGGTTTTGCGCCTGCTTTTTCGCGCTACCAATACTTCGATCGACCTGTTTGACAACCTCGCCCGCACTTTGTACTCCCTCGCTGACATCATCCGTCAACTCGCTAATTTCCAGCCCCGTCAACCGAATCGCCTCCAAAGTGGGCGGAAATTCGCGAGAAAGCGTATCAGCGAGCTTTTCCACGCTGCGGGCCGCCCGTGCCAGCGCTTGCACCGCAGGTATTAAAGTCACTAAAACAGCAGTCAGGCTAACTGCCACTAGCAAAATCGAAAGTCCTAGCCAAAATATGGGATCGCTCACTTGAATCTGGGATTGAGGGTGGAGAATTTCATGCCATTTAGCGGATGGGAGGGCGCGACGGGGGACTCACTTCAGCTTCAGTTTCCGCCAGTGTTTGGCGTTCCCGCTGAGTCGCTTCCAAACCTGCCGCGATCGCCTCTTTGAGTCTAATCAAAGTTTCGTCCCAATTTCGGATTGCAGTTTCAGAAAGTCGATCGGCCTGCAACTGCACGCTAGTCGATAAATCCTCCGCCAACTCCGGCAAAGCATCGGCCGATTTTTTCAATATCTGCCGCGTCTCCTTGCCCGGTCGCGGTGCCATCAGCAAGCCAGTCACCGCCCCGATCGCAGAACCCACAAGCAAACCGCCAATAAATAATCCTGAACGTTTAGTTGACATTTTTATAACTTCTCTCCATACACCAATTTTAGGGGCGTTTGCCCGATCGCAGCCCTTTACAAAGGTAGAAATATTGTTGAAAATCCTACGGAGTCAGCACGGGCGGCAGTTTTAGGATAGCTTACCTCAAACGTCGATCGCGCCTGGACCAAAGCATCCGTCCCAAACCCAGCAATCCCAAAAGTTGCTGAACCTGTTGCAGTTGCAATTCCAGTTGTTGATAACGCCCTCGCAGTTGGCGGGTACCTTGCTGCCTTTTACCAAGGAAACCGGGCGACGTACTGAGGACATTGCTGCTACAGCGTTCCATTGCTGCGATCCGAAGTTCCAAACGTGCGATCGTCCGCCGGATTTTCCCCACCTTCGCAGCAATATAAAAGCAGACCAGAGATATCATTAAATTGATAATTACCACACCAGCCAGCATTATTTTACCTGCTTTCAACTAATCCCTTTGACCATCTCAATAACCTTTGAGTCGTCTTCAGACGACTTAAGCTTTGAGGCAGGGGTTTAAACCCCTGCCGGACTGCCGGACTGCAACAGCCCCAAGATACCCCTTGTAAAAGTTTTAAGCCTGAGACATAGCAGGCAAACAAACCTTAGTACCGCCCAAGCCGCAATAACCGTTCGGGTTTTTAGCAAGATACTGCTGGTGATAACTTTCTGCGTAATAAAACTCAGGAGCATCAATAATTTCAGTAGTAATCTTGCCGTAACCAGCCGGAGTCAAAGCCTGCTGGTAAGCATCGCGCGAAGCTTCAGCTAACTGCATTTGGCTAGCTGAATACGTGTAAATTCCCGATCGGTACTGAGTACCCGAATCATTGCCCTGACGCATTCCTTGAGTAGGATTGTGACTTTCCCAAAAAACTTTGAGCAGCGTTTCGTAACTAATTACTTTCGGATCGAACACAACCAGAACTACTTCATTATGTCCCGTCATCCCGCTGCAAACTTCGTTGTAAGTAGGATTCGGAGTAATCCCGGCCGCGTAGCCAACAGCCGTCGAAAAAACTCCATTTTGCTGCCAAAATTTGCGTTCCGCTCCCCAAAAACAGCCCAAGCCAAACAAGGCAGTCTCCATGCCGTTTGGAAAGGGAGGTTTGAGCGGATTGCCGTTAACAAAGTGAGTTGCCGGTACCGACATCGACTCTGCCCGTCCCGGTAATGCCTCTTGGGGAGAGGGCAGGCTCGACTTTTTGCCAAATCCAAATAGCACCATAAGTTTGTGAGGGGATCTCTGATAAACGTCTTTACCTTACTTAATAATATCAGATGTATACTGAAAAGAGTGGTCTTCTTAAAGGTAGAAGGTAAAAGCCAGAAGGCAGATTTTTTTTACGGAAGGTTTTTGGTGATACTGCTCACTGGCAACGCAGTTTTAAATCACATTAGGCAGTGTTCTGTGTCACCAAAACATACCTGAAATATCACCTATTGTTGAGGTATAAATCACGCTGATTTTAGGCAACATAGCCGATTATTAAAGGTATGGTGTTGTAGAAGTTATTCAATACCATTTATTGGGAGTGTGTAGAAATGGCCACTAAACCTTGCAGTCAACCTTTAAAATCTAATCCGTTTATTACTTACCGCGACCCAATTACAGGCAAGTGGATTGTTGTAAATCAGACTTTGCCCCAAGCAGCAGAACAAGCACAGCTAGCAGCAGCTTGAGTTCTCCTATTAATTTTACTTGAAAAATCAACTCTAATTTCAGATTGCGTAGAAACGGGTTTTACAAACCATCTATGTCGGAAACGAATAATCTGACAAACCGACCCTCACAAGGCGAACAATCCAAATGTACATTTTTTCGATTCGATCGCAGACAGCGTTGATGTAGATTATTCGTTGTGTGGGAGCGGGTCTATCTAGATTGTTGGCAGTCATTAAATAGTCGTAAGGTGCTGAGGTTGCACCATACATAGTCGTTAGGTGCTTATAAAGTTGCTAATTGAGTCGAGTGCGTTGTTTTGTTAAATCAAGCCAGAAAATATCTAAAATTGATTGTGCTTTGTGAAGCCGTGAACTTGCAAGGAGCAAGCAGCTATCTTGTAGAGTCGCCGGAAATCAGGCAAGTTGAGCAACAGCGGCAACAAATAACCTGAAGCGGGGTGAAGTTTATGGTAATTGAGCCAATATGTAACTAGAGTTCCTTCGCTGCTTCTCGACTGAAATGGATATTGCAAAACTAGATACTTGGTATTCTCCTTCTCAACGCCGCACGGTTGTTTCGCTGTTGATGAAACGAGTAGGCGTAACTCGCACTAGGGCTGAATGCTTTATCAGGCTTTGGGTTTACTTATCGGTGAAACAGCTTCAGGAAAGCCAGCCCCGTCTCAAACCACCGCTGGCGAAACTGGAAGTGCCCGCAACAGAAGTGCAGTGCACTCACCGCGAAGCCGCCGAACTATTTTACTGCGATTCCGATCGCGGGAGCGATCGCGCCGCCGGAATGATGTTAGATAAATTAGCAGCACTCGGATTAATCGCAAAACACTTTGATGGTAACACTACGGCAATTCAAATTCAACCAGTTTCAGAAATTTTAGAGGGCGCCGAACCTCAAAAGCCTGTACAACTCCAATTAGATGATTTCAACCCTCGGTGCGACGCAATTATCGTTGCCAATTTATTAGCTACCAATTACAACTGGATGAACCGCAACACTAACGCCGTTCCCCACAAAATTGCTAAACTCCTCCGGCTTTTTGCCAGTCAATACTCAAAGGGAATGCGAGTTTTGCGCCGATCTGATAATCTCAATCCAGTCGGGTTTTACTTACTTTATCCCACCGCTAGCGAATCAGAAGTAAATTTTTTTAACGCTCCTAGCAAAAGCCTTCATTTAAGTTCTATTTCCGATATCGATCCTTTCGATATGGCGCTACCAGGAGATCCAAATTGCCAGTCAGTATTTGTCCGCAGTTGGATAATCGAGCCACAGTATTTGTCAGAATACCGCATTGCTTTTCTCGAAGACTCACAGAAAGTTTTAGGCGAAATGCAAACAGATTTTCCGAATCTTTGCGACTTGTACACGCTGATGATTCACCCCATGTACGAAAAACTGTGCCTGACTTTGGGATTTCAGAAGACTAGCAGTGATAGTCAGTTATCTGTTTACTGGATGTATCTAGCATTGGATAGATTTTTGGCGATCGATATCAAGGAAGCATTAGTTAAACTATAAATTACCACGTCGATGATTCAGCGGTTGAAACCGCTACTACACAAACAAAGATGATTCGGCGGACTAAGAAATAAGGAGGATATTTATGCCTGATTTGGTATAATTAGAGCCACTTCAAAAACAGAAGATCCAGAACCCCGACTTCTTGAAGAAGTCGGGGCTCTAACAGTGTTACTTCTTAGTCCGCGAAGGCGGACTTCGTTTGTATAGTCGCGATTTCAATCGCCGAGTGACTTATAAAACTTCCCGTCCCAAATAGGGTTGTAAGGCTTCCGGCACTTTTACAGTTCCGTCTGGCTGCTGGTAATTCTCCAAAATTGCCGCCATTGTCCGGCCTATAGCTAAACCGGAACCGTTCAGCGCGTGAACGAATTGAGTGCCTTTTTTACCCGCTTCTTTAAAGCGAATATTTGCCCGCCGCGCCTGAAAATCTGCGACGTTAGAACAACTGGAAATCTCGCGGTATTTGCCCGCAGAGGGCAGCCACACCTCTAAATCGTAGGTTTTGGCAGCAGCGAAACCTAAGTCGCCGGTACACAGTGCGATCGCCCGATAAGGCAATTTCAGCGCCTGCAAAACTCCCTCAGCATCCTGCACTAACTTTTCGTGTTCTGCCTCGGAGGTACTCGGATGCACGAGTTTCACCAATTCCACTTTATTAAATTGATGCAATCGAATTAATCCCCTCGTATCTTTGCCGTAACTGCCAGCTTCGCGCCTAAAACAAGGAGTGTAAGAACAGTGATAAATTGGCAACTGTTCTGCTGTCAAAATTTCACCTCTGTACAAATTGACAACCGGAACTTCGGAAGTAGGAATCAGCCACAAATCATCTTGGTCGCACTTGAAACTTTCTTCAGCAAATTTGGGTAATTGACCCGTAGCAGTGAGGGATTCAGTGTTAACTAAAAGTGGGGGAATCACTTCTACATAACCGGCTTTTGTGTGGCGATCGAGCATGAATTGAATAATCGCTCTTTCCAGGGCTGCCCCGGCTCCAATTAAGGTAACAAAGCGGGGCTGAGCGATTTTTACTGCCCGTTCAAAGTTGATAATTCCTAATTTTTCGCCGATTTCCCAGTGCGGTAAAATACCGGGGTTTTGGGGTATGTATTCGTCTCCCCAGCGCCGGATTTCGACGTTTTCTTCTTCATTTTTGCCGATCGGCGTTGAGGAACCGGGCAAGTTTGGCAGCGGTAGCAATAAAGCTTCTATTTGAGCTTTTAGGTCTTTTTCCTGTGCTTGCAGTTCGTTCGACTCGGTGCCGACAGCGTTGCCTTCTGCCTGCAGTTCCTGAATTTCGGGAGATTCGAGGGGTAAACCCGATTTTCTTTTTTGACCGATGAGTTTGGCAATTTCGTTGCTGCGGGCTTGTAGTTGCGATCGCTTGCCTTCCAACTCCCGCTGCTGTTTGTCTAATTGCAAAATCGGCTCGATTTCATAGTTGCCTCCGCGAGTGTTGAGGCTTTCTTGTACGGCTTGCGGGTTTTCTCGGATTAATTTGAGGTCTAGCACAGATTTATTCTAAATCTTAAATCTTATCGGACTTGCGCTCAGAAACCCGGTTTCTTGGAAAATCTTGGCTTTGGCAAGCATAAATCTATGAATTAACAGGGTTTCTGAGGATTCCTGCGTCTGTCCTATCTTAGGTTAACAGGGACAATACGCTCAGACATACAAGTTTTCTCAATCTTTTCTCACCTCAATCATAATTTATTCTCATCTAGAAATCTGCCTTGGTGTCACCCATGATGGGTGACACCCCACAATTGATGCTATAGTAAGCACATTAGTAGATGCACCCTGATAATTTTCTACCCCGGCCAGCAATGGCTGGGTTTTTTGTTTGAGGGCTGACTTGAAAGCGCAGAAGGGTTTGGCTGCCCGAAGGTGGCGCGCGGGGATAGGGGCGCGCATCCGAAAGTTGGTCGATCGCCGGCACACTACTCCAACAACACGCTATATATATGATTGGGTGCGCGAAGAATTCCCCGCATCATCGAAATCAGGCGGGAGTTTTAATTGGATCGAAAAATGCGATCGACAAATTACCTATTCTGTTTCCTAGAAATATTTGCCAGCGAAGGCGGCATTCAATCCTACGTTCAAGACATTCTCAAAGCTTACCTGTCCATAACCGCAGGGACAAACTCGCCGCAAGCTGAAGTTTTGCTGTTGCGAGATTCCCCAGATTGTCACAATCCCTTCGAGTCAAAAAATCAGGACTTATATAGCAATTCCAAGTCAGTTATGAACGTGGTTCAGGCTTCTAGCTTGGACGGGCAAGATGCCCATCCCACAAATCATTTAGGATTGCTATATCAAATCCCGTTAGCTGCGAATGATACCACAGTACGATCGTCCCGTGAACGAACCCAATCAGAGCATGGCACTCGCAAAAAAGCAAGTATTTCCCTAAAAAACCCCGGTTTCTGCACCAGGACTGAAAATCTGAAATTTTATTACCTAAAAACTCATCCCGCTTGGTTTGGCCGTATTAAGTTTGCCGCAAAATTGCTAACATCCTTGCTGCAAAAACGACCGCAGCGGGTTTTTTGCGGTCACATCAAACTCGCACCGCTAATTCAAACTTTATGCCAGCCGCTGGGAATTCCCTACACGATTTTAACTTACGGCAAGGAAGTTTGGGAACCGCTTGCTCCCAAATATCAAACAGCAATGAGACAAGCTGAGAGTATTTGGACTATTAGCAGGTACACGCGCGATTCCCTACGGGATAGCTTCGCCGCGCGTACTTGCGAAATTAACAACTTAAATCCCGAAAAATTCCAAATAGTGCCTTGTACTGTAGATGAAAATATATTTACGCATGGGCCGAAGCCACAGGATTTATTAGAGCAGTACAAATTGGTTGGTGCTAAAATATTGATGACTGTAGCCAGATTGCGATCGAGCGATATTTACAAAGGCGTCGATGTCACAATTCAAGCTTTGCCGCAAATAGCCAAAACTTTTCCGAATGTGAAATACTTAGTTATTGGCAGAGGAGACGATCGACCTAGATTAGCCAAACTCGCTGATGATTTGGGAGTTACCGAAAGAGTAATATTTGCGGGTTTTGTACCCACAGAAAATTTAGCAGCACATTACCAGTTGGCCGATGCTTATGTAATGCCCTCCCAGGAAGGCTTCGGTATAGTTTATTTGGAAGCGCTGGCTTGCGGAGTACCCGTGCTGGCGGGGGACGCGGACGGGTCAGCCGATCCGCTGCAAGATGGTAAACTGGGGTGGCGAGTTCCTCACCGAGATTCCGCAGCAGTAGCGGTTGCTTGTGTGGAAATGCTGCGAGGGGAGGATAAAAGGTGCGATCGCCACTGGTTGAGGGAACAAACCCTGGCAAGATTTAGTTTTGAATCTCTTTGTCAATCCTTACAAGGAATGTTTCAACCCTCTGACTCTGATTAACTTATAACGTAGAGAGCGGTTTCTGGGTGTATGATGGGAAAATTAACTCGATCGACCGCCTGAATTTCTGAGTAGGATAGAGTTATGCCTACCTGCAAAGACACCCAAGGAGACCACCGTGAACCAAGGCACCCCCAAAATATCTTTCAAGCTACCCCGTATTAGCAATTGGCTGATACTGCTGGGCATCGCGTATTTGTTGGTGTCTATTGGTTTGGGTTGGATAGTTAAATCAGTGTTGATTCTAGTAGCTTTTTTGTTGCTGACGCCTGTGGTCGCGTTTTTCGCGCTTCAGTGGTGGCTGAAACGCAATTTAATTGAGGACAATTGTCCAGTTTGTCAATACGAATTTACAGCTTTAAATCAAACTCAGTTTCAGTGTGCCAACTGCGGGGAACCTCTGAAAATAGAGGAAGGTCATTTTAGTCGCTTGACACCGCCCGGTACGATCGATGTTACCGCAGTAGAAGTATCATCGGTTCAACAGTTGGAAGATTAACCGATTTTAGATTTTAGATTTGGGGTTTTAGATTGAAGAATTGTTGAATGTTAACTGCTAACGGCTAACTGTACTACCAATCCCCATCCCCAAAATTACTTTTCTAGACGCACTGCGTACCACTGCAAAAATTTTCCAGGCCCGACATCTAATTCACAATAAGTATCAATTAAATACTTGGCTTGAGCTTCCAAGCCAGATATTTTATCCACCTCCTGCGGCAAATCTTCGTGTTCCTCGGCTAACACGGCTTTCAGCTTTTCTAACAGTTCCGCCGCCGTCAAAAACTGCTCTGGCTGGTTTGTTTCTAAGACCACAAAGGTGTCTTCGTCATACAGTGACATAGTTTCAAAGGTTGAGGTTAATTATTTCTAAAGTTTCGTACACTTAAGCGATCGAAAGTATAAACTCTTAATTACAATTTTCCAGCCCCAGCTCGATCGTGTTACAATAGAACAACATCAGAATTCCTACCGGATTACCGTTATTAACTTAGTTATTAACCGAGTTGTCAACAGATCCGACACAGCATTTCTGAGGAGATTTGTCAAGTGCAAATTTGTCAAGTGTCAAATTGTCAAGAAATATTCGATCGGCTGTATCTAATTATAACTGGCACTATACATTCCCATGATCACATCTTCCACTTCAACCCCAGTTGCGCGCAAGCCCTCTAAATCAGAAGGTCTCAAAGAACGCAGCAACTATTTACGAGAACCCGTTGCGACTGAACTGTTACAAGAAACTACCCACTTCACCGAAGAAGGGATTCAGATTCTCAAATTTCACGGCTCGTACCAGCAAGACAACCGCGACAATCGAGTTAAAGGACAAGAAAAAGACTATCAGTTCATGCTCCGCACCCGCAATCCCGGCGGGTTCACTCCGCCGCAATTATACTTAGCCTTAGACAAGCTATCTGAAGAATACGGCAACCAGACGATCCGCGTCACAACGCGCCAAGGTTTCCAACTGCACGGCGTGTTGAAAAAAAATCTTAAAGCAGTGTTTTCCTCAATTATTAAAAATATGGGGTCAACCTTGGGAGCTTGCGGCGACTTGAACCGCAACATCATGGCACCGCCAGCACCGTACAAAAATCGCCCAGAATACAAGTATGCGCTGCAATACGCCAACAATGTCGCCGATTTGCTGACACCGCAAACCGGTGCTTATTATGAAATATGGTTGGACGGCGAAAAAGCTGTTTCAGCCGAGGAAGACCCCGCAGTCAAGGCCGCCAGACAGAAAAACGGCAACGGCACAATCTTTAGCGACGACAAAGAAGAACCGATTTACGGCAGCCATTATATGCCGCGCAAGTTCAAGTGTTCCGTTACCGTGCCGGGAGACAATTCAATTGACTTGTACTCTCAGGATTTGAGCTTGGTGGTAATTACCAATGAAGCGGGCGAGTTACAAGGTTTTGACGTGTTTGCTGGCGGCGGTTTGGGCCGCACTCACAACAAAGAAGAGACTTTTGCGCGGGTTGCGGATGAGATTTGCTATGTCGCCAAGGATGATGTTTACGATTTGGTCAAGGCAATTGTAGCAACCCAAAGAGATTTTGGCGATCGCACAGACAGACGGCACGCGCGACTGAAGTACCTGATTAACGACAAAGGTGTACAGTGGTTCCGCGAAAAAGTAGCCGAATATTTTGGCAAGCCGCTAGAAGCGTTTAAACCCCTGCCTGAGTGGAAGTATTTTGATTTCTTGGGCTGGCACGAACAAGGAGACGGTAAACTGTTTGTCGGCATTTC
This sequence comes from Microcoleus sp. T3_D1, assembly GCF_036700405.1. Taxonomy (NCBI): domain Bacteria; kingdom Bacillati; phylum Cyanobacteriota; class Cyanophyceae; order Oscillatoriales; family Microcoleaceae; genus Microcoleus; species Microcoleus sp. T3_D1. Next base: position 59,986 of record NZ_JAUBOV010000008.1, on the reverse strand, counting down.
TGTGGATAATGGCCGGATCAAGGATGAAGGTTCATTTCAGCTAAAAACTGCTTTGCGGGAAATTGTGCAGAAGTACAACTTGCCGATACTGGCGACACCACACCAAAACGTGCTGATTTACGATATTTCGCCGGATGTTAAAGAAGAAATTCAGGGAATACTCGATCGATGCGGCATTCAGCGAGAAACTGCGATCGACCCCTTAGTGCGCTATGGGATGGCGTGTCCAGCAATGCCGACTTGCGGGTTAGCGATTACCGAATCTGAGCGCGTGATGCCGAGCATTTTAGAGCGGATTCGGGCGCTTTTAACCAAAGTGGGCTTGGCAGACGAGCATTTGGTGGTGCGGATGACTGGTTGCCCAAATGGATGCGCCCGCCCTTATATGGCAGAATTGGGGTTTGTCGGGAGTTCCCCGGAATCCTACCAGATTTGGCTGGGCGGTTCTCCCGATCAAACGCGGCTGGCAAAACCAATTGAGGAAAAGCTGCACGTCAAGGATTTTGAAGCTTTTCTGGAGCCGATTTTTGTTTATTTCAAGCAAAAACGGCAACTGAGCGAGAGTTTTGGCAATTTTTGCGATCGCGTCGGGTTAGAATCTATCCGTCAATTTGTAACCAACTACCAATCTGCTGACTCGATGACAACTGAGATTAATGAATTAGAAGTTACGTCTAGTAACGGCGATGAAAACGAGACTGCCACTGCTGGCGGCGGCAAAGTCCGCCGTCGAATTAGCGTCCGCGATGAAATCTACAACGAGCTCAAGGAAGAAGCAGCCCGTCAGGGCAAGCCAATCACGCAGCTAGCTACAGAAGCGATTTCCACTTATTTAAAGAAGATTAAGGAGGAAGGATAAGCCGATTTTCGATTGTATTCAATAGACTTCTGGCAAAAGTAATATAAAGGCAGAGCATTTGCAGAAAAAAACTTGAATTTGTAAAATAATTCCGGTTGTAGATGCTGTGCCTTTATTGTTTTTTGAACAGTTGAAACCCCGCCTGCCTATCTCTTCTCATTCTCTCTTCCTCTGCGTTCTCTGCGTTCTCTGCGGTTAAATAAAAAAAATCTCTAATAGAAAACGAACAATCCCAAATTCAATGCCTCAATTACAAAGATTAGCAATTACTCCCCCTCAAATTTGCGATCGCAAAATCGACTTAACTAGAGAACAGCAGCATTATTTAAATCGAGTGCTACGTTTGCAAGCGGGCGATCGATTTATTGCGATGGACGGTCGAGGGCATTGGTGGTTAGCAGTCCTAGAAGTACGGGAAACAGGGTTATTTGCCTCCATAACCGAGGAGATTGCTGTGAACAGGGAGCTACCCGTGGAAGTAACTTTGATGGCGGCCTTGCCCAAGGGAAACGGCTTTGACGAGGTTGTGAGGCAGGCGACGGAGTTGGGTGTGGCAAGTATTGTGCCGGTAACGAGCGATCGAACTTTGCTCAAACCAAGCGATCAAAAAGTCGATCGGTGGAGAAGAATTGCTGCGGAGGCGGCGGAACAGTCGGAACGTCAAATTGTGCCGACGATTTTAGAGCCTATTTCGTTTGAATTTGCTGTAAAAGATTGCGGTCAAAAATATCGATATATTTGTGTGGCTCGCGGGGACAATCGGCATTTGTGGGATTGTTTGATTGGTAGTTTCGATCCCCCCTTTGTAGGGGCGGTGCCCCCGTGCCCGCCCCCGGCTGGGGGAGAATTATCGATTGTGATTGCTGTTGGGCCGGAGGGTGGATGGACTGAGGGTGAGGTGAAAAGGGCGATCGAATTTGGTTTTGAAGCTGTATCTTTGGGGAGTAGAATTCTGAGAGCGGTGACAGCACCGATTGTGGCTTTGTCTTTAGTTGGAGCGGCATTTGAGAAGTGCTAATATAAACAAATAACAAATAATTCATAAAATAGGTGGGTTGAGGGGGAATGAAAATAGAGTTGAGGAAAGGTCGATCGCCCTTTTGGCCGATTCCCTACGGGATAGCTTCGCTTAACGCGCTTGTAGCAATAATCAGTACAACATCAGTGTCTGCACAATCTCCGAGCTTTCCCATTGCTCAACAGATTAATTGCGATCGCCCGCAAGGAGATGTGCAAGTCAGAGCTTGTATTCGGTTGAGGTACGAAGCCTCGGACAAACGGCTGAACGAGGTTTACAAACAACTGATTTCCCAATTGAGCGAAGAAGAGCGGGCGCTACTTTCCGAAGCACAATTAGGGTGGATTCAGTTAAGAGATAAAACCTGTGAATTTGAAGTTTATAAAAGTCGTGGCGGTACCGGTTATGGTGGTTTCCTCAATGAATGTTTGGATCGCATGACGAAACAGCGCACTGCGGAATTAGAAAAGTATTTAAAAGAGAGATAAAATAAGAAGTACAGCGTACAATACCTGACAACAATAAAGAAAAACAACTATTTATGAAAAGCAGATCGCCCTTCCCCCTCACCCTCACCCTCATCTCAGCAATTTTAGTCGCCAGCATCCAAGCAGGTTTCGCCCAGCGACAGCCATCAGCCAACGAAATCTACATCGATAAAAATTGTCAGCGCAATCAGCAACTACCGCAACTTGAAAGATTCACTATTTTTAGCAGAAACGAATTTACAACTAACGGTCAAAACTATTTGTTCTACGCCGCCCGCTATCTAGACGGAGCCGTGCTTTTCTGTACCTCAAAACCCAACTTCAACCAACCTAAACCTCTAACAGCAAAACAAATACAGTCCCAATTTATTGACAAAATAGTCCGAGATATCAACAACAAAACAGCTTTTATCATCGTAGTCCAAGAAGGAAATGGCCTCGATGTACCCATGACCAATTACGGCTTAGAATTGAGCAATGTCGATCGCCCAAAACTCACCTCCCTTTCCATCCTACAGCAGCGGGGAACCCTCAAAGACGGCGGCCCCAGTGAACACACCTTTCAAGGACGGGCAGGTCAATCTATTACGATCGACATCAAAAGCAGAGCATTCGACCACAACATAACACTGTTCGACACCAGCGGCAAAAATATTGCCGAAAAAACAGGTAACTCCCAGAATCGCCGAGAGTCTCAACTCACCGTAAAATTGCCTAGTAACGGCACTTATAAAATAGTTGTTAAAGGAGGCGATCGCACAAGCAAAGGTAATTACACATTAAGCGTTAATTCCAATCAGCTTTAACTCAATTTAAACCAAGCCCTAAGCAAACTCAAAAACAGGTGTTTCAATCACCCTAATAGGCTTTCTCTCTTCCCAAATCATCTTCTGCAACTGTTCCACAGTTTCAGGTGAAAAAAAACGCTCTCCCGTTTCCACACACACTCTAGCAGGAACGTTTTCAATGATAATAAACTTACCCTTGATTTCCAGGGTATAACTTACTTTTTCTTCCACCAGTTTTTCTTGCCAAATATCATTGTTCATTTTGATTTATCCTTAACTTAAAATCAATCCAAATTCTCGTATCTGGTTCGTATACAGTAATGATTTTTACCAAAGGACGAGATGGATAACTGCACTGAACGTGCAAAGGTCTATTGGCCAGGGTCAAACCGAAAATTAAACAGCTTGGGCCATATTTGTCATCGGGATACTCTTCGATAACTTCACCAGCCATTATTGCTTCCCGGAGTTCTTGTACCCTGATACGGCGAACTATGCTTTGGTTTACTGCGTGTTGTGAAAGCTCAAAATCATTTTTGACAATTTTGACACGTATTTTTTCAATGATTGTCATAGTTTCATATCATATCTATAAGTTAACACAACAGCAAAAATTGTTAACCAGTGGCGAAACCACCCAAACATCAGCCAATATAGAAACAACGCCATTCCCGCAATCGCCATGACAGACATCAACCAAATAGCCGCCGCCCTAGAGGGTAAAGAATACAAACAAGCTGCCCAACTCATCAAAAAACTACAAAAAGACTCCCCCGAAAATCCGTGGGTACAATACTATATCGCCCGCTACTACGAACTCACCAACAATCTCGAAAAAGCCCAAACAACCTACAAACAAATACTCCGCGATATCACCAACGCCAAAATCGTCTCCCAGACCCGCCAAGCTATTCAACGGATTGAAACCGCACAACAAAACCTCCGCCAACAAGCCATAGAAACCGCCAAAAATGACCCCAGCAACCTCGAACCCGGACTCCTTATCCTCGAACCCGTGAGTCCCGAAAACAAAGCCGCAGCCGTACAAAATATCAGCAGAATTTTTAAAATCGACGCCTACACAACGCGGATGCAAATCCAAAGCCGCGGCTGGAGACTCTACAAAACTGGCCCCATCGCCGAACTGCGAATTTACGGTCAAGAACTCCTCAACGCCGGCATTCCCGTATTTTGGGCAACCCTAAGCGATATTCAAAAAATCCAAATTTTCCGAGTGCAGCACTTCCAGTCTCTTTCTTCCCCAGCCGTTGTTTGCAAAGATAAATTCGATCGACTCGGTGCGATCGAATTTAGCTGGTCAGAAGTTACCCAAAGAGTAGAAGGCTTGTTGCCGATGTTCATCGAAGTCATGGACTACTCGCCCAACCGAAGAAAGGATCAATTTCGCCACAGAGAAATCAGGCAAGATTACGCTCAAATCTGTGACTTGCACATTCCCAGCAGAAACTGCATTCTGCGAATTTGCGACCAAAGTTACGAATTTCAACAAGGAGTTAACTTCACCCAAGCTTCTGCAGATATCCCCGCTTCACCGAACTCCAAAAACAAAACATCCAGAGTCACAAACTCTCAACAAATTCCTCAAAGTACAACCAGAATTAACTGGAATAACTTACTGGAAATATTCGATCGCCAGCTTGACGTTACAGTTTGGTCAGAATTTACGCCCTTTGCCGAGACCGTGCTCGATTACACGCAGATGTTGAGAAAGATCGAATCTCATATAGAAGTCGAGCGCAAATCAGAAACTCCTTGGGACTCAGCTTTTCAGCTATACAGCGGATTAGCCTTCCTCAGAAATGAAAAAAATAGGGAATAGAACCAAGAGTTAAAATTAAAAATGAGTAATGCCATTTTTTTATTTTTAACGCCAGCATTGGGAGTTATCCAATGCCCAATTCCCTATTATCAATTCCCAAATTCCTACTTCGTTTTTACCTGACGAGCCATTTCCCGGAAATTGTTCATGCTGGGGCCAGGGGTCCGACGAGTTCCTGTTGGTGTCGGCATTAAATTATTAGGAGCAAAAGTCCGATTCGGTTCAGCTTGACTCGGCACTTTGCCGTTAGTTGCTGCCGCGGCAGGTACCTTCATGGGTTCCGCATTATTAGCAGGAACGCTAGCGACTGGTTCGTTTTCTTTCTTAGACTTTTTCTCTACCTTAGCCTTCTTAGCCGGTTCAGACTTCTCAGACTTCTCAGACTTAACAGGCTCAACTTTTGTCGGTGCGATCGCCACAGGCTCAGCCTTCGCCGGCGCAACTTTTGCTGGTTCCTTCGCTCCCGATTCGCCCAAATCTAGGAAATATTCAGACTTTTTCAAGCCCAACAGTCTCCCAAAAAAGCCGAAAATACCGCCGAAGAAATTTTTGATAAAACCAAACATTAGACTTACTCCTTTTGTTCTTTTAGAGAAATTTGTACAAGCTTGTCAACAAAGTTAGATTACGAGGTAAGGCAACTTTTGTCTACATTTATTCATCAAAATTTACATTGGGCTATATCTAAGCTAGCTCATCAAAGCAATTTTTAGGTATAAATACTCGCACTGCTTTGCACTTATTTACAAACTATCTCAGAATTTGTTAGGGATTCCCACTAATGGTCGATCGTACCTCGATCCGATTCGCTAGCTGTCCTAGTAGGGGTCAAACTCTCTAGGGGAGTGATTTATGCTGTAATTAGCAAGCAATTTTCTTTTCAAATGAACAGTTCGCTCGATCGCAATCCCGTCATCCTCATACACGGCATCTGGGACACAAAGATGATTTTCAGCAAAATGTCCGCCCGCCTCACCGAACTCGGATGGTCAGTCCACAGCCTCAACCTCACCCCCAACGACGGTAGCCTCGGCCTCGACTTACTGGCCAAGCAACTGGCAGACTACATCTCTGAAACCTTCGATCCAGAACAATCTTTAGACATAGTAGGCTACAGCATGGGCGGCATCGTCAGCCGCTACTACGTCCAGCGACTCGGAGGAATCAACCGCGTACAGCGTTTCATCACCCTCTCTTCCCCCCACCACGGCACCGTCACCGCCTATTCCCTACGCCTACCAGGATACCTGGATATGCGCCCCGATAGTCGCTTGCTGCGCGATTTAAATCAAGATGTGACAATGCTCAAACGCATAAATTTTACATCAATGTGGACGCCATTTGACATAATGATTGTACCGGCGAACAGCTCCCAAATGCCAGTAGGTAAAGAAGTTAAAGTCAACGTTTTGCTGCACCGCCAAATGGTGACAGAGCCCCTAAGTATTAACGCATTAGTTGAAGAACTTAAAGCACCTATAGAAAATAAAATTCCCACTTAAAAATGAATAGCAATTTCCGCCGCAACCCAGTCTTGCTAATTCACGGAATCTTCCGAAAATCGGGAATTTTTCACAAAATGTCTGCCTACCTGACCCAACTGGGATGGTCAGTCTACACCCTCAATCTCTCGCCCCATTGGGGCAACGCCAGCATAGACGAATTAGCCCAACAAATAGCAGATTATATAGACAAAACCTTTGCGCCAGAACAGCATCTAGATATAGTAGGATTGAGCATGGGCGGTTTAGTAACTCGCTACTACCTGCAAAGGTTAGGCGGCATTAACCGAGTGCAGCGCTTTATTGCCATATCTTCTCCTCACAGCGGTACTTGGATGGCTTACACTCTCTGGGGAAAAGGCTGCATTCAAATGCGTCCTGGCAGTGCTTTTCTGGAAGATTTAAATCGAGATGCAGCCTTGTTGGAAAAGCTCAATTTTACTTCGATTTGGACAGATTGGGATTTCATCATCGTACCTGCTTCTAGTTCCCAAATATCGGCGGCAAAAGAAGTAAAATTGTCTGTTTTCGCCCATGCCATGATGGCCAGGCATTCCAGCAGTTTAAAAGCGGTCGCTGAAGCACTGTCAGAACCCTTAAAGATTGATAAATAGCTGGCTGTAAAGTAAAACGCTCTGCTTTGAAAACCCCGATTTTTTTTAAAAGTAGGGGTTCGGTCTTCGGTATTTTTGAGTCTATCTAGACGGATTTAAAATTTATTGATATAATCTTAATTGAAACACATAAAATCAACAATTATGATCGTCCTGCCCAAACTGGAAAAGCTGCGAGAGACTCTGCCTATAGAAGGAGCAGTTCGCATTGAATTAGTGGAAGGAATACCGATTTTCCGAGCCTCTACAACAGTCAAAAATCGCATAGAAGAACTGTTGGAAAAACAACAAAATTTGCAACTCAATCCCGAAGAAGACCAAGAACTGAATCTTTACGAAGAAATCGACGATTACCTCAGTTTTGTCAATCGAACTGTCCGCAATCTTTTCTTGGGTCAGATTCAGCCTACAGTATAGAAATGTCAGCTCGCCGTCAAATTCCTGAGAATATCCAAAATCAAGTTCGTCAGAGAGCCAACTGTCTGTGTGAATATTGCCATGCTTCCGAACAATGGCAGTATGTAGAGTTTACGATCGAGCACATCATTCCTCTCACTAAAAAAGGGAGTAACAATATTGACAATTTGGCACTAGCTTGCTTTCATTGCAACCGTCAAAAATCCGATAAAACTACAGCCATAGATACCCAGTCGAGTGTAGAAGTGCCATTGTTTAATCCCAGACAAGATACCTGGAACGAACATTTTATTTGGTCGGCGGATGGATTATCAATAGTTGGTTTAACTACAATTGGACGAGCTACAGTTACAGCATTAGTCTTAAATCGAGAAAGAGTTATTAATATTCGTACTGCTGACAAAGCTATAGGGCGACATCCACCAGCAGGTGATTTGATTCAATCCGAAAGTTGATATGCTGAAGTGCATTTAAATTGTATAGTCAAATTTAAGAAAATTCTTGTGGGGTGGGCGTCTCGCCCGCCCAAAAAATACAATTTAGATGCCCAACAGCTTATGCTGCAACTGGCTGTTATTTCGCGCAGCAATCAAACAGCATCGCCAACTTCAGCGTATTCGCTGCGACCAAAAATTGCTTCAGCTTCACAGTAATACTTGAACTCCAGTATATTGTGGAAAGGGTCTTCTAAGAAGAAAGTACGGTGCTCTGTAGGCAAACCGACAAATCGCCGTCTCGGTTCTTGATAGAAATTTAAGTTATTTTGCTGGGCTTTTTCTAGCAACGCTTCCCAGTCAGCTTCGGAAGTAAAAATTAACCCAAAATGCCGGGGGTAGATGCCTCGCTGAGGCGTCAAAGGTTCGCGGCTGACGTGGGCGACTATTTGATGGCCACACAAGCCCATAATCGCAGAATTAGGCGATTCGCGACCTAGTTCGCAGCCGAGCCCGTCTACATAGAACGCTTTTGTTTGGGCAATATCGGTCACGGGGAAGGCAAGATGAAATAAGACTTGGTTCATGGAGGTAGTAAATGCAGAATTCAGAATTGTTCTTTAATTATTTATCTTGGTCTAATCCTTGGTTGGTGGCGATCGCCCTAAATACATTTTTACTCACGATCGCCACCATAGCTCCTAAAAAATTGCTCACTCCCGCAGGCCAATTTCACGGCTGGGTATTGGGCGTCCTCATCTGGGGCTGTTTGGGATGGCAAGGCTATGCTGTCGTGATGTTTTACTTTCTTGTCGGATCGGGAGTTACCCGCATCGGCAAAGCCCAAAAAGAAGCAGAAGGCATAGCCGAAAAGCGTTCAGGCGCCAGAGGCCCAGAAAATGTCTGGGGTTCGGCTTTAACCGCTACTTTTTGTGCTCTGGGAGTTTTGGCGTTATCTATTTTAGCAGAGACAGGCAAGATGTCTGTTTTAGGAGAGACAGCAAAGATGGCTGTTTTAGGAGAGACAGGCAAGATGCCTGTGCCACAAGATGCTATTTCCCTCTTATTTCTGGGTTACGCGGCGAGTTTTTGCACCAAACTTTCCGATACCTGCGCTAGCGAAATCGGCAAAGCTTACGGAAAGCGGACTTTTTTGATTACTAGCTTGCAGCCTGTACCTAGGGGTACGGAAGGGGCCGTAAGTTTGGAAGGAACGATCGCGGGTATTGTCGGCTCAATTTTGATTGCACTTTTGAGTTGGGCCGTCGGTTTAATTGACTTGACAGGAATTGTTTTTTGTGTAATTGCAGCTTTTATTGCCACGAACATCGAGAGTGTGATTGGGGCGACGGTGCAATCAAAGTTTGAGTGGCTGACGAACGAGGTGGTAAATTTTTTTAATACACTCATAGGAGCGATCGCAGCGATTATTTTAGCGGCGACCTGGAGAGCTTTTTTAACTTAGTTAATCCTGGACGCATTCGCGACCCAATCAACCTGGTTTTTTACGATAATTCAAACGATTAATATTATGTCCGGTCGATTACCCCTAATACGGTAGGGGCGGGTTCACGAAAAATATCTGCCAATAATTTACAATCTCAAAAACCCGCCCTTTTAATCGCGGTCACTCGATCGGACATGATATAACGCAGTATTTTTGGAAGAAAAAAAGCCGGTTGCGCCGTCCAGGGCTATTAGCTATTAATCATTAGTCTCAAGCAATCAACTCATGACTAATGATTAATAGTTAATCCAACTAAGCGTCGTCTTGCGGGCCAAAAACCATTTGTAAAATCATCGTCGGTTCGCCCCGCTTGTGATAGCGATCGGCCCAATTGCGAATAATTTCATCTAATTCTTCAAGGGCTTGGTCGAGCCGTTCCGGCGGAATATCCAAAGTCTCCATAATTCGCATCACCTTCGGTTGTTTTTCCGCCCAATCCTTCATCAGCCGGAAATATCTAGCCGTATCCTCCACCATAGTAAATGTCCGCTCTTCCTGCTCTGCGGGAGAGTAAGTAGCGCGGGTGAGGGCATAAAACGGCATTCCCCAAGGAGAATCAATGCGAGTTACTGTCCCAGAATAGATCAAGCGTCGCTTAATGTGTTCTGCTAGAGCTTCGCTCAAAGGCATTCGCCTTTCTGGAGACATATCTTCTTGCGATCGCCTGTGCAGAAACTCGATCAACTCCATAAACTGAAAAGAATTGATCAGTTGAGCATCCGGCGGATTCGGAGGAATCTTGCCTTCGAGATATTTTTTTTCATCTACAGTCAAATTGTTTCCCGGAATGCGAGGGCGTCCCGGCATCCAACCATACTGTTCCAGCCAGACATAAGGAAACTGAATCAAATATCTAGGTTCTTGGGAACCCAACATTTTCAGCAATTTTCCCTGAGTCAGAGCTTCCCGGACTTCTTCAACAATCACCTTCACCCGTTTAGGCTCAATGTGATGCAAATGTCCGGTCATCCGCAGGTTGTTGTCCTGCTCCATATAAGTCATATAAATGGCACACTTAGCCGCCGTTGCGGCCGCGTCTAGAAACGCCCCGTGCCTGTGCCCACTGGTTCTCATGGCGCTAAACGCCAGATATAGCATGATCTGATCCATTGCACTAGGGCTGAGGCTTTTGACCAGATCCAAAGAGTCATTTTTCATCACTATCCCCGAAATAGCCAAATTAGGAGGCATTTTGTCATCCTCCATTAAATTATTGCGAGAGCGCCGAATCAAGCATAGCCGACTGTCGCCGGAAAGCTTGCCAGCTACCCTAATATTCAGGTTAGTTAATTTCCCTGAGGTAACAGGGGCATGGGCTTAAAGGCTATCCACACCGCATAAGTGGTTCTTATTGGTGGCCAATTTAAGTAGATTGCTGCACCCTCTGCGCTGACAGTTTACCTATATATAAGTTAGTTATCGCAAGTTAATTATAGTGCAGCGGTTGAAAATTAAACCCTACCTGTGGGGGGGAGAAGGTAAATAACTGTTGCGATGCCAGGAATTTGAGGCGACTCCGAGCCCCTAATTCTGGAAGAGTCATGGATGCCCAAACCCGGTTCGATCGACTAAAATAAGCCTGTTGCATAATTGCGGGAAGATTTTGATGGTTTTGTGGGATGGGATCTCGTAGCCCGTCCGCTGTATTTTCACAGCAGGCGGGACACCCCACAAGAATCCTCCTCAAATTGTGCCATGCCACAATCAGGCGTGGAGGGCGAGGGATATCGGTTGAAAAACCCAGATGCTCAGAGGCCTGTGGTTAGTTCCTGTTTAATTGAAGCGTTTTCAATACAAAACCGCCACATACTAGAATCTCTCTCTAGGTACATGGCGGTTTCCCGTTTATATGCTATCATATCACAAAAAAAAGAATCTCCTCAGAACTGTCCACAAAAAGTGCAGTTGTCGCTTAACCTGAAACACTAGAATTCCAGAAAATCCGATCGAGCGATCGAATGAACGGCCCGAAGCAACTCAGTTGTAGTCATCACTTGCGTCCAGTGTCATTAGAAATCTTGTAGCGGATGAGTGTAAACTGTAGGCTCAGTAAAATTTCTGCGTCTGCCCCTCTCAGCAGGGCGATTGCCCCTTTGTTGAGTTTGGACTGACAACATATATTGGGCGGTGGCAGTTTCGACAATGGGGAGTGAAGATTCAAAAGCTTGAGCGGCGCTGGCACTCAAGGTAATGCCCAACAGGCTCAGTAAAGCAATTGCTGTGTAGGTTTTCATGGGTAGTATTTGTATCAGTATCTATTTAGAGATACGACATTACCCAGGCTGATCAGGATTAATTTCCCTGAAATTATCAAACTATAGAATCAGGAATCAGGAATCAGAAGGAAGAATCAGAAGGAAAAAGGAAGAAGGAATCAGGCTTAAGTTAAGCTATCTCGCATTTAAATTGTCTCCTAAAATCCTTGTATAAAAAGCGGAAAATTATCTTTCCCTCTCCCTTTCTCACCCTCTACCTCTCCCCAAGCAACAGACACTTTAGATGCGTAGCATCTGATCTATGAGAGCTGTCAGAAGTCGATGTAAAATGGAATAAATAAAATCTCTGGCTTCAGGAAAAAAAAAATCCTAATTGCACTACCCAGAAGGTTGCAATAATATACAAAACCGCCAAATACGAGATTCAATCTCTCAATAGATGGCGGTTTAAGGTTTATATGCTATCATCACTCACATAAAAGAAGAGCCTAATGACTGTAAACAAGAAATGCAGTGGCCTTGGAAACCTGAAAAACTAGCATCCCAGGAAATCAGATTGAGCGCTCGACACGGGCGGCAGAAACTAACTCAATAACGGAAATCGCTTTCGTCCAATGTCATTAAAATGCTTGTAGTTGATGAGTGTAAAGATTAGGCTCACTGAACTCTCGGCGTCCGCTGCCTCTTTCAGGAGAACGATCGCCCCTTTGTTCGGTTTGGGCGGATAAAATGTATGAAGCGGTGGCAACTTCCAGCAGTCCGACGAGGGATTCAAAGGCTCGAACGACAGTGGCGCTCAAAGTAACGCCCAAAAGACTCTGTAAAGCAATTGGTGTGTAAGTTTGCATGGGGTTAGTATCCGTGTCATTGTCTATTAACTGATACGGACTCTCCCCGATCGATCAGGATAAATTTCTGTGAATTTTTCGGATCTCTGCAAAAAACCTTACCCCTTCAATTCTACTGAGCCCGCCAGCAGCCAAGCACCTGCCGAATTCAGCCTGCCCCATACTGTCAGAGGCTTTTCGGTTTCGCAATTGTGTAAAAATCTGTCGGTTTCCGAGTCCAAAGTCACGAGTTGCCAAGTTTGACCGGCTAAGGATGCAGGGCTTGTCAGCGTTAGTGTCCAGTCTTGTTCGCCGAGGCGACGGAAAATGCCCGAAAATTGGCTTTGGGTATTTGCTGTTTGACGGCTTTGTTTCTCTACTGACTCCTGACATTCGCCGCTGGCGGGATATGCTTGGGGTCGATCGAGATAATAGCGTTGCCAATCCAGCCAATCCGATCGCCCCCGTGTCAAATTAAATAAAGGAATAACCGCCGCACTAGCCTCGGAATCTTGCAGCAAAGCTTCCTGCAAAACTCTCACCGGCAACTCCCGCGGCTGACATCCAGATTCCGCGCACAAAGCCGCCGCCATCCCCGCCGCCTGTCCAATATTCATTACCGTCGGTTGCAAGCGAGTTGCACCGTTGGCGATGTGAGAGACGGAAATATTTTTTTCGCAGACTAGCAAACCGTCTGTACTCGCAGGAATTAGCGCGCTGTAAGGAATGGTAAACGGAGTTCCCGTCCAGCGGCCGCCCCAGCGGAGAGATTTTGGCTGCAAGGGAATGTCGCCACTGGTGTAGTGGTGGTCATTGGCGTAGTTGCCGATCGCAATTGTTTCACAAATGCCCTCAGAATTTATCGGCAACTTCGCGACTCTGCCACCGACAATCGGCAAAATATCTTGTTCTTTGACTGTACTTATCCCTCGCAAGCGCCGACTTTCTCGGTAGTAAGGATGTAAGGCAAAGGAAGAAAGAAGGGAAGAATTTTGTTGATTGTCGATCGTTGAAATGGGGAAAATATTCTGTGCTAGGCCGTAGCGGCGGCCGAGTTGCGTTTGAATGAAGCGGGCGAAACTTTGAGTATGCCAGAGACTTTCTTGCAGGAATTCTTGTCGAGATGCTTCCGATGCAATTAGTCGATCGACTCCTTCACCATAATCATTACCTCGAATCGGCCAATTAATCATCAACAATCCACCCGGAAGCCTGCCGTAATTGAGAAATTGTTCGGGAGTGTAACCGTCCCAAGCACCGATAAATCGATCGGGATTGTCAATAGGCGGCGCGGGAATTTCTGGCCCGGCTGCACCTTTACCAAAATCCTGCAAGATTGCCACCCAAGTCGGAGCTTGCACCGAATACCTCTGTGTGAGAGCATTAGAGGCAGCCGGCGCGCTGGGTTCTCCCCACTCGGCTTGGAATTCCCAACCCCAGCGGTGTCCAACATCGGCTAAAGCCAGCAAATCTCCCAATTCCGTTGCATCTAAAGTGATTTTGGCCGAAACCGTAAAATCTGCAAACCGAACGCCAGAAATGCGAGATTCTTCCCATAGCACATCTTGAGCTTTTTGTCCACAAATCCACTGTAAGTTCGGCAAACATTTAACCCAATCAGCGAAAATTTCAGCACCTGTGCGGGGATCGTAAGTAAAAAAACTTACCCAGCCCCAATCCAAACCTCCCGGCTGTCGCTGCTGGAGTTCCCGCAAAAACGCGCCCCACAAACCGGTTTGAAAAGCTGCTAATTCATTGCCATCGGGGGCCGAAACGCCAGCAGAAGTCAGCATTCCTCCCAGCCAGGGGAATTCGCTTACTAAAATTGTTTTGGCACCTCGGCGGGCTGCTTGCACAGCAGCAGCGGTGCCGCCAGTGCCGCCACCGACGACCAAAACATCTGCTTTTAAGGTTGGGGACATGGGGAATAGGATTTTAGATTTTAGATTTTAGATTTTAGATTGCAAGAGGCTCATTCATCATGTAAGGTGCGACCACAAGCACCCAGAGGATAGATGTTCGGCGTTGGCGATCGCCCATTGAATGTAAGGGTACACACACGGCGCACCCTACGGATTTTAAAATTACCTCTTTATCCTCTTCCCTCTGCCTCTGTGTCCTCTGCGTCCTCTGCGGTTAATAAAAAAATTAGTTATTGTGAAAGTCAGATCGCATCTCAAATCAAAAAGAATCAGAAAATGGGGAACCGGGACACTAAAGTCATACGTCGCGTAATTTCCCCACTACTCACTACTAACCAAGCAATTGAAAATGGAAAAAGGTTTTATTTTGTGGTTCACCGGGCTGAGCGGTTCCGGCAAGACAACTATCACCAAAGCCCTCGAACCTGAATTGAAGGCAAGAGGTTGCAAAGTGGAAATATTGGATGGAGATGTCGTTCGCACCAACTTGTCAAAAGGTTTGGGATTTAGCCAAGAAGACAGAGATACTAATATTCGGCGGATTGGATTTGTAGCTCACCTGCTGAGCCGCAATGGAGTAGCCGTAATGACCGCAGCTATTAGCCCATACAGAGCAATTCGCGACGAAATTAGAGCAATGGAGCCCAATTTTGTTGAAGTATATATCACAGCGCCGTTAGAAGTGTGCGAAGGTCGCGATGTCAAGGGGTTATACGCTAAGGCGAGAGCAGGAGAAATTAAGGGTTTTACGGGAATTGACGATCCTTATGAAGAACCGCTTAATCCTGAGATTATTTGTTACACAGAGCGAGAAAGTGTGGAAGAGAGTGTTAAAAAAGTTCTGACCAAGTTAGAACAGTTGGGTTACATTTGAAGTTGGCGGGGTTGGATGAGGATAGGGGCAAAAAGCGATGGTGGTGAAAAGTTATTCGCACGGCGTGCAACTTGAGAAAAAATCTCACCCTTGTGTCCCCTTCGCGGATAGGGAGGGTGAAGAATTTCTCCCATTTCCTGCAAGGAAAGGGGCCCAGGCAGAGGTTTCCAGCAAAAGCTGCAAGCTAAGTTATTGGGCAAGCAATGCTGTCAAAAGTTTAATGATTCAAAGTTTAACAGTGTCAGTGCTGGCGGCGGTGGGTTCATCTCCTGCGGCGGCCCAGTTTATGCCTCCTCCTCCTCCTCCTGCTGATGCGGGATCTCCTGTTCCTGTACCAGTACCGGCAGTGCCGGGATTGCCGGGATTGCCGGCAACTGAACCTTCAAGTGTACGATCGGAAGTTTACACTTTAGGCGCGGGCGATCGTATTCAAATGGACATCTTCAACGTCCCGGAATACAGCGGCCCCAACGGTCAACACCAAGTACAGGCAGACGGTTCCCTGAATTTGCCGTTAATTGGCAGCGTTTCGGTGTACGGGATGACTCTAGAACAAGCTTCTAATGCTGTTAAAGACAAATACGGCAAATACCTCAAACGTCCTTGGATTACCCTGAAACTGCTGGCGGCACGTCCTTTGCAAATTGCGATCGCGGGCGAAATCAACCGCCCCGGAGCCTATACAATATCTTCAGCAGCAGGCCCCGGAGGCACAGCAGAGCAAATGGGAACTCAAATGCCAACGATATCGCGGGCTCTGCGAATGGCCGGTGGAATTACCCAGTCAGCAGACGTGCGGCAAATCAAAATCCGCCGCCCCCAGCGCAACGCAGCGGAACAAATTATTAGTGTGGATTTGTGGGAATTATTGCAAAACGGCGATTTGCGGGCCGATATGACTTTGCGCGACGGCGATACTATATTTATTCCCACTGTAACTAGCCTCAACCGCCAAGAAGCACCGACTTTAGCAGTAGCTAACATTACCGGACAAAGCACTCAACCCATTAATATTGCTGTGGTGGGCGAAGTAACTCGCCCCGGTACTTATACTTTGGCAAAAGAGGCTCAAAGTAGGGTACAAGAGAATGAAATGGGTGAAAATTCTGGTTTGTTTGCTGCTAGCGAAACCAACGGCGGGGAAAATGTTTTGCAGCAAACGGTAACGAGGGCAATTAAAATGGCGGGCGGCATTACGCCGGTAGCTGATATCAGACAAATACAAGTTCGCCGCCTGACGCGGGCGGGTACCGAACAAATTATTAATGTGAATTTGTGGCAACTTTTGGAAGGGGGAGATGTATCCCAAGATTTAGCGCTGCAACAGGGAGATACGGTAATCGTTCCCAAAGCCGAAAATCTCGATGCAACCCAAGACGAACAAGTTGCTAATTCTAATTTTTCACCGGATACGATTAGGGTGAACATTGTAGGAGAAGTCGTGAAACCGGGAGCGATTGCGGTGCTGCCCAACACTACTTTAAATCAAGCGCTGGTAGCAGCGGGAGGTTTTAATAAAGCGCGGGCCGAAATGGATTCGGTGAATTTAATTCGCCTCAATCCTAACGGCACCGTTTCCCAGCTAAATGTTAAGGTTAATTTTTCCGCAACGGCCAATGAAGAAACTAATCCCAAACTGCAAAATAATGATGTAATTATGGTAAGGCGATCGGGTCGCGCTACGTTCTCGGATAATGTAGGCGGGACTCTCGCTCCTCTCAGCCCCCTGTTAGGAATATTTCGATTGTTCGATATTTTTCGGTGAGTTGAATAGACTCGCATTAAGACCTCAGAAACCCGCTTTCTATAAAAAATTGCGGTTTGGTAATGAAATATTTAGGAATCAACCGATTTCCGGAAACTCCGCTACCAATACAGACGTTTAAACTAATAAGTTGTAGAAATCCAATGAAACCAGGGAAACAATCTCAAGTAGCACTGTTTAATCATAAAAAAGCCGCTAATCTGCAAAAACTGTCTTCTGGGCTTTATGAAGAAGATCAATTTTTAGGCAGAAACAAAACCGAGGCAGAAGAGTTAAGTTTTTGGGAAGTTTGCCGCAGTCGCTCCATCTTAGTCATCGGCGTAGCAGCGGCAGTGACTACCGGAGTTTTCGCCTGGACGCTGAATCAAAAAAGCGAGTACGAAGGGCGCTTTCAATTATTAGTAGAACCCGCAGTTACGCAAAATACTTTAGCAAAAATCTACTCCGGTGAGCTGAAACTGCAACCAGCGGGCGCCGCGACGACAGAAAATGCGGGTTTTGACTACGAATCCCAAATTCAAGTTTTGCAAAGCCCGCAAGTAATGTCGCCGATTATTAAACAGTTGCAGGCTAAGTATCCCGAAATAAATTACAACTACCTCTTGAACCAAAAAGCAGATAATTTGCCGTTTTCTCAGGAAACTAGGCTGTCAATTAATCGCTTCAAAAATACCAAGATTATCGAAGTTAGATATCGGGATTACGATCCGAAAAAAATTCAGTTTGTTTTGGAAAAAGTTGCGCTAGGCTACCGCAACTACAGCGTGCAAGATACCACAAGTCAAATTAGTCAGACTCTGGATTTTGTGAAATCGCAAATTCCCAACCAGCGAAAGCGCCAACAAGCTCTGCAAACAGAAATTCAAAAATTGCGGCAGCAGTACAATTTCATCGATCCGCAAATTCAAACCCAACAGCTTTCGCAGCAAATCACCCAACTTCAAGCGCAAAGATTGGACGCGCAAACGCAGCTCAATCAGCAGAGATTGCTCTATTCCAATCTGCAAAATCAGCTCGGACTGAACCAGAAGCAAGCGCTGATGGCCTCGGCTCTGAGTCAAGCTCCCCGCTATCAAGGGATGCTGACTCAATTGCAGCAATTAGAAGGGCAAATTGCGATTAACTCGGCTACGTTTACAGACGAAACTCCGCAAATGCAATTGTTGCGAGAACAGCGCAAAAACCTGATTCCTTTGTTGAAGAAAGAAGCCCAACAGGTTCTGGGAACTGATTTGGCTAAGGTAAATTCGCAAGTGCTGACTTTTCAAGATCCGGTGCGGATTAAGTTAATCGAGCAGTTTATCGGTACTGCTAATTTAATTCAGGTGCTGGGCGTGCGGAATCAAGTTTTGGAGCAAGCTGCTAAGCAGTTGAATCAATACTCTCAAAAATTCCCGGTGATTTTGCGGCGCTATTCCGATTTGCAGCGCGAGTTGGATTTGACTAACAATACGCTGAATGGTTTGCTGGCAAAACAGCAAGCTTTGCAGCTTGAAGCTGTGGGCAAAAAAGAGGTGGCTTGGGAAGTTATTGCTAAGCCGGAAATTCCGCGTTACAAAAATGGCGAGTTGATGGCTGTTGCTCCGATTATGCCTTTGAATTTGGCTTTGGGGGGAGTGGCTGGTTTGCTGTTTGGTATGCTGGCGGCGCAGTTGGCGGAACGGTTTAAAAATAAAACGGTGTTCCAAACTCCAGAGGATGTCAAACAGTCGATTCGCCTGCCTTTGTTGGGGGTAATTCCTGCTAGCGATAAAATTTTGAGACTTCCTCCTGCTGAGACAAGCCCGGTGGATGTGGCAATTTCGCCGATGCCGACGGATGCTTTTCAAGAAGCTTTTCGATCGCTCAATGCGAATATTCGCTTACTAAACGTTGATACTCCAATTAATTCTTGCGTAATTACTTCTTGTCAAGTAGGTGATGGCAAGTCTACCGTAGCAGTAAATCTGGCGCGGGCGGCGGCTGCAATGGGGCAGCAAGTGCTGTTGGTGGATGGGGATTTACGGCGCCCGCAGGTACACGAAATGCTGGGTTTACCGAATTGGCAAGGCCTGCACAATGTGATTGCTGATGATGTGGATGTGCAACAGGTGATTTTGCGATCGCCCCGCGATGAAAATTTGTTTGTGTTAACTTCCGGCCCGGTTCCTCTCGATCCCACAAAGGTGCTTTCTTCCCGAAAAATGCAGCATTTAATGGCAGCTTTGTCAAGTCATTTTGACTTAGTTATTTACGATACTGCGCCGCTTTTAGGTTTGGCGGATGCGAATTTGTTGGCGGCTCACACTAACGGATTGATGCTGGTAGTAGGGCTGCATCAAACTCAGCGGGAGGCGCTGGTGTTGGCTTTTGAAGATTTAAAAATGGCGGGAATTCCGCTGTTGGGAATGGTGGCGAATAACGATAAAGGCAGCAGGTATTACTATCAGTCTTACGTGCAGGATTACGTCCAGGAAAAGTCTGTTTGAGGGAGGGGAATAGCATTAGATTCGGGTAGTTGACCTTCGGGTTAGCTACCCGAATCTTTGGGAGTTATATCAAATCCCTCTCTTTTCTTCCTCTGCGTTCTCTGCGTCTCTGCGGTTTTAATCATTCAAATACAAAAGTAAACGGTATTAAATGGAAGAGTTTACGATCGAGCAGAAATATTTAAAATTATTATGATATAATTAGGAACATTAGCCTTAAAAGTAGCACCAGCGAACGGCCCGGAAATGGCTAAAATATCAGTGAAATAAAATGACTCTCTCCGCTCGGAACAGCAGGCGATTCCCAGAGGAGAGTAGTACATTGATTCGCCTGAAGTAGCGATCGCTTACATCCGCAAGAGACCCACCTCAATACGGCTCGCTTAAGGAAAGAAAGGGGTACAAATTGATTTAAGGCACGTTACCGCAATGACTCCACTGACAAAACTTGAATGAATTGACAAACCGATTCGCATTCTCCTCGCTAGATTCAGCCCGAAGTATATAAAGTATGTTGACGTTAGCGTACAACCTGAGAACGAACACTCCTTTTGGTGAAGCCTCCCGGAATTCTCGTCCGGGGTACCCGTCCAGCGGCATATTTTGTCCCCGCTCTAATAAATAAGTTTTATTCAATGACTTGAGAATGTTGGATACTTCTCGATCGAAATTATTCTGGGGAATGCCACCGACGCCGTAATCTATATAAGTAACTCGAAAAAGAGAATTGCTATCTTTCCACTCGAATTTGCGCTGTCTGACTCTAGGCTGTCCCGGTGCCGAGTCTTGGGGTGTCCCCGGCATCTCGAATTGAAAATACTCTCCAGGTTTAATTGAAACCCAACTCGACTGAGCTAACAGCTTTGTTTCTAGACTCTGTTCGTTGCTTTGTTCGTTGATGCTGGTGGCCTTGCTGGGTAGCGCTAACCCAAGGGAGGCGACTAAAGCAGCTAGAACTAAAATTCGACTTTTCATATTTCTTCCAAATTTTGCTGTTCTTCCCAAGCAGCAACCTCTCGCTGCCAAGAACCCCGATCTGGAATACGATGGTCGAGGCATTGGTGAGGTGCGGCCCGATTTCTCAAAGATTCTGCCAGTATCTCATAAATTAGCTCAGACCGCTTAGCAAACAATCCCATCCAAGGGTCTGTTGCCACTTTTGCTGCTGGTAGTAGTTTGATGACTTCTGCAATCACGTCTGGTAATGTAAATTGGCGATCAACCGCCCTCCGCCTCCTTCTAAGACAGTAATCGATCGTGTGTCGCCTGCAAAATATTCGATCGCGCTCTTTGCGATCGCTCCCTTATTGTGTAGCCGAACAGAACAATATTTTTGGAGGGCTTGCAGGCTCGATGTGCTTGATGCGTGTCAGGTGAGGCCGATTGCAGCAGCAAGCCCCGATCGCCCTTCTGCCAAGGTTTTTCTTGCCAAACATCAGTTTAAGATGGGAATTTTCTTAAGATTTGCGCTCGATAATCTGCAGTATAATTAAAATCTAGGAATTTAAAAAAAATCGCGGCACTTGCAAATTGACAAGACCTGAAAACGTGGCTGGTAAATCCCATTTTTGTAATACCTTGATACAACTCCCTGCCTAGGCTGAAAACTAGAAGGGAGTTTTGTGTTTTTCACACAGGAGATGAAACAATGGCTATTGCTACTATCAACCCGGCAACGGGAGAAACGCTGAAAACTTTCGAGCCGATCGCGGATGAGGCAATAGAAGCTAAGCTGGAATTAGCACAGCAAGCTTTTAAAAAATACCGCCAACTGCCGTTTGAGCAGAGAGCTCTGTGGATGCAGAAAGCAGCAGACATCTTGGAACGCGATCGCGAAATTTACGCTGAAATGATGACCCTGGAAATGGGTAAAACGCTCAAATCTGCGATCGGCGAAGTCGAAAAATGCGCCTTAGTTTGTCGGTATTACGCCAAAAATGCTGCTCAATTTATGACAGACGTACCGGCAACCACTGACGCTAGCAGCAGCTTTGTCCGCTACCAACCACTAGGGGCTATTTTAGCCGTTATGCCGTGGAATTTCCCATTTTGGCAAGTTTTTCGGTTTGCGGCGCCAGCACTGATGGCGGGCAATGTCGGCTTGCTCAAACACGCTTCCAACGTGCCTCAGTGCGCTTTGAAAATAGAGGAAATTTTCAGGGAAGCTGGCTTTCCCGAAGGAGTTTTTCAAACTTTGTTAGTCGGCGCCGACAAAGTAGCCGATATCGTTGGGGACGATCGCATAAAAGCAGCAACCCTCACCGGTAGCGAACCAGCGGGTGAAAGTTTGGCAGCAAATGCGGGCAAAAACTTGAAAAAAGTTGTACTGGAATTAGGAGGAAGCGACCCATTTATTGTGATGTCCAGCGCCGATTTAGCAGCAGCTTTATCAACTGCTGTGACATCGCGGATGCTGAATAACGGTCAATCTTGCATCGCCGCCAAACGCTTTATTTTAGCAGAAGATATCGCCGACGAATTCATCAAAGGATTTGTCGAAAAAATCGAGCAATTAAAAGTAGGCGATCCGATGTTGCCCGAAACTGATATCGGCCCTTTAGCTACTCCCGCAATCCTCAAAGACTTGGACAATCAAGTGCAAACTTGCATCCAATCGGGAGCAAAACTTCTGACAGGCGGCCGGGCATTGTCAGAGAATGGCGGCAATTTCTACTTGCCAACTATTTTGGCAGATATTCCGCCGAATGCCTCTGCCCGTCAAGAAGAATTTTTCGGGCCCGTAGCTTTAGTATTCCGGGTTGCAGGCATCGATGAGGCGATCGAACTGGCAAACAGCACATCTTTTGGCTTGGGTGCGTCAGCTTGGACTACAGTAAGAGAAGAGAGCGATCGGTTTATTTCCGAACTAGAAGCAGGCGCCGTATTCATCAACGGCTTAGTAAAATCCGACCCCAGATTGCCCTTTGGCGGCATCAAACGCTCCGGTTACGGACGCGAATTGAGCATCCAAGGAATGCACGAATTTGTTAACATAAAAACAGTGTGGGTGAAATAAGCTCCCACTCTATCAACCGATCGCACAAATCTACATAAGTCTGCGTTTATCTGCGTTTACCTGCGGTTAAAAATTCCCATTTAGTATTTTGGCGATCGGTTGAAACAGAAAGACCCAAAACCCCCATTAACCGAGGAGAAAAACGGAAATGAACACAGCTCAACTATTGGTAAAATGTTTAGAAAATGAAGGCGTCGAATACGTCTTCGGACTTCCCGGAGAAGAAAATTTAGAAGTTCTAGAAGCCCTGAGAAACTCTTCAATTAAATTTATTACTACTCGCCACGAACAAGGCGCCGCATTCATGGCAGACGTTTACGGTCGTCTCACAGGCAAAGCCGGCGTTTGCTTGTCCACCTTGGGCCCTGGCGCAACTAACTTAATGACAGGAGTTGCTGACGCCAACTTAGACGGCGCTCCTTTAATAGCAATTACCGGACAAGTCGGCACAGACAGAATGCACATAGAATCGCACCAATATTTAGATTTGGTCGCCATGTTTGCACCAGTTACTAAGTGGAATGCTCAAATTGTTCGCCCCAGCACGACGGCAGAAATTGTCCGCAAAGCATTTAAAGTAGCTCAAAGTGAAAAGCCGGGAGCAGTTCACATTGACTTACCTGAAAACATCGCAGCCATGCCTGCTGAAGGACAGCCGCTCACCAAAGACAACCGCGAAAAAACTTTTGGCGCTTACCAAAGCTTGAATAAAGCCGCTGTGGCAATTTCCAAGGCAAAAAGTCCACTGCTTTTAGTAGGAAACGGCGCGATCCGCGCTAACGCCAGCGATGCTTTGACACAATTTGCTACTCGATTGAATATTCCTGTAGCTAATACTTTCATGGGCAAAGGGGTAATTCCTTACACTCATCCTTTGGCACTGTGGACAACGGGCTTGCAAAAACGTGATTACATTAGCTGTGCTTTTGAAGAAACGGATTTAGTGATTGCTGTTGGCTACGATTTGATTGAATATTCCCCGAAAAAGTGGAATCCAGAAGGAAAAATTCCGATTATTCATATTGGAGCTCTGCCAGCAGAAATTGACAGCAGTTATATTCCTCTTATAGAAGTTGTGGGGGATATTTCTGATTCTCTCAATGAAATTTTGCAGCGTGCCGATCGCATGGAGAAAGTAGACCCTTTTGCTAAGCAATTGCGGGCGGATATTCGGGCTGGGTACGAACAATATGCAGCCGACGACGGTTTCCCGATCAAGCCACAAAAACTCATTTACGATTTGCGGCAAGTCCTGGGCCCGGAAGATATTCTTATATCTGATGTGGGAGCTCACAAAATGTGGATCGCGCGGCACTATCATTGCGATCGTCCGAATACCTGTTTGATTTCCAACGGCTTTGCGGCGATGGGAATTGCGATTCCGGGTGCGGTAGCTGCAAAACTCGTTTATCCCGATCGCAAAGTAATAGCAGCCACCGGCGACGGCGGTTTTATGATGAATTGCCAAGAGTTAGAAACTGCTTTGCGAGTCGGTACTAATTTTGTGACGCTGATATTTAATGATGGCGGTTACGGGTTAATTGAATGGAAGCAGCAAGATTATTTTGGTCATTCCGATTTCGTCAAATTTGGGAATCCCGACTTTGTGAAATTTGCGGAAAGTATGGGTTTAAAAGGCTATCGAGTAGAATCTGCAACGGATTTCATTCCGATTCTGAAAGAAGCCCTTGCTCAAGATGTCCCTTGTGTGATTGACTGTCCGGTAGACTATCGGGAAAATGCGCGTTTCAGTCAATTATCTGGGGATATGAGTTGCAATTTGTAAGAGTAGCTAGAGCCCCGGCTTCTTTAAGAAGTCGGGGCTCTAATAATGGACATTGTTCGAGATAGAGTTTTGTAGCTTGTTTAAGATTGGCGATCGCTTATTCTATGGTTTCGCCTTGGTCAACTGTGGGGACTTCTGGACATTCGGCAATGTACTTCTGCCAATTATTTTACCCAAGTATGAGAAGCATAAATCACTTCCTCTTCCTTCTGGTGAGCGTTTGCAATTTGCTTCTCAATCTCTCCGTAGAGTGTTGTTTCCACTTGTCGGAGTTGTGATATCAAATCCGGTAGCATCGGAATTAATATTACCCACTGCTTTCGAGACGACGCCGTGCCTATTAGTGTCAACAGTTAACACTCAACCATTCAGTTTTTAGACCCGCCCGTCAACAGTCAACAGTCAACAATCATTCCGGTGGCACCGGAATTGATATCAAATCTAATCACTTCAAACCCAATAATAAGGCGATTCCGCCGATCGCACCAACTACCCCCAAAACAGCCCGAATGCTCACTTTTTCGCCCGCCAGCACCGCTAAAGGCAGTATAAACAGGGGACTGGTAGAACTGAGTGCTTGAGCGATTGCTGCAGGTGCATATTTCAGCGAAATCTGTTGCAAAAAAATTCCCAGATAGGTTCCTAAAAAAGCTGCTAGAATAATTGCACCTAATAGTTTTGGCGCTTTTAATTGTTTGAAACTATCAAGTTTTTTTGGGTTCAAAAAGCATAGCATGACTGCCATGCCGCCGCTCAAACGCAAGGCGGCTGTCCACAGGGGATCAATATCTATTTGAGTGAAGGCGGCGCGGGATAAAATTGCTCCAGCGGCGTGGCTTGTTTGTCCTAGTAAACTAATACCTAATCCCTGCCAAAGATGTTTTGATGATAAGGTTGTTTCGGCTGTTCGTTCGGCAATTACCCACGCTACGCCGCAGATTGTTAAAAGAATGCCAGTACAAGCAATGGCCGATAACTTTTCTTGCAAAAATATTAAGCCCAATAAAGCTGTTAAAGGGGGAGATAGGGTTTCTAAAAGCAGCGTTCGCCTCGCGCCTAAATATTTTAATACGATAAAGAAAGCGGTGTCTCCGATGCCAATTCCTAGGCCGCCGCTGATGAGCAGCATTGCTAAAATATTAGGGTTGATTGCGGGTAAGGGTTTGCCTAAAATTAGTACAGTGGCAAGGAGCATGAAAAGGGCGATCGCACCTTTGAGCAAGTTTAGCACGACTGCGGGGATTTGCTGTCCCACTCGCTGCCAGATTGTGGAAGATAGAGCCCAGACAAATGCAGCCCCTAAAGCGGCGATTTCACCCATAAAATCTCTTGACTGTTGACGGTTAACGGTTGACTGTTGACTGTTGTCATTAGTTACCAATTCGCAATTCCCGATGCCCGATGCCCGATGCCCGATGCCCGATGCCCGATGCCCGATGCCCGATTCCCAATATAAATTAGGGTTCCAGACTTATCATCTGGAACCCTAGATTTATTAAGCTTTTCTAGCAGTGGGCGGGGAGAGAATCGAACTCTCATACCTTTCGGTGTCAGATTTTGAGTCTGATGCGTCTACCAATTTCGCCACCCGCCCTTTTGGGTTTCACCATCATAACACACCGATCGATTTCTTGCAAGCAAAGATTCATAATCTTTTGAACTTGCCCAGCGATCGATCTCTCTGGCGCGCAATACTGGTACAGGATGGGACAACTGAGCCGTCTGAGCTTGTTTGAGCATATCTCCGAGTTGAGTGGTGCTGAGGTCGTCGTAGGCCCGCGCCTGCGCCAAAAACGCATCTACATTCAGTTTCGGAGCTAAAGTCGGCGAACCTCCGGCCAGTTTCATCAGCACCGATGCTACCACTCTTGGGTCTTGGGTGGCGAGCAAGGCGGCGCGATCGCACGTAAATTCCGCACACCGCAACCATTCCAACATTTGCGCCTGCAAACCCTGCGCCAGCACGGTTCCCACAGGCGAAATTTGGCCGGCGGCCAACACAATTAAATTAGCCAGAGTCAGGTAAACTCCGTGCTCGCACTTCAAATGCCCCAACTCGTGAGCAATTACTGCCTTAACTTCCTCATCTGTGAGCAAATCAATCAGAGAAGTGTGCATCACCACAAAAGGCTGTTTTCCCCGCATCGCAAAGGTGTAAGCATTTGGCATCGGATGCTGGCGGACATAAAGCTGCGGCACTTCCAAATCCAGAGTTTTGCAGGCATCCAACAGCAATTGATGCAGGTGGGGCAATTGATTTTCGCCGACTTGGACGCTGGAAGCCAGATTTTCCAGCATAAAAAACTGTTCGCCAAGTTGTCCCAGCAACTGCCGCACGATCAAATCCAGACCGGGCAGTTGTTTGAGAGTGCTGGTGGCTTCCAAGTCTAGCGGGTGGCGAAACTGGTCTGCTTTTAAACCGATGAGCGGTATGTTCGACATTTTAATCCTGAGTCATTAGTCATTGGTCATTAGTCATTGGTCATTGGAAAGTGGGAATTGGCAATTGGGAAGCGGGAATGGAAAAAGGTTGAATTATTTTTCTTTCTTCCTTTTTCCTTCTTCCTAATGACTAATGACTGCTGACTAATGACTAATGACTAATTAACAGTTTAAACCCGATCGCACGGGATTGACAGGAGCCTCAGCAGTCGCCGGGTCTGTACCCTCTTTGACCCGTCGCAACTTAGCTCCCAATTTTTGCAGTTTCACCTCTAACTGCTCGTAGCCGCGGTCTAAGTGCTGCAAGCTGCTGATGGTGGTGACACCATCGGCTGCAAGTCCCGCTAACACTAACGCCGCCGAAGCCCGCAAATCTGTTGCGACTACCGGCGCACCCGACAGCCGCGACACTCCGCGCACAATCGCTACATTGCCTTTAAGGCGAATGTCGGCGCCCATGCGGTTGAGCTCTGCTACGTGGCGCAAGCGATTCTCAAACACGGTTTCTTTGATCAAGCTGTCGCCTTCGCTCAGCGTCAGCAAAGCCATAAACTGAGCTTGCATATCTGTGGGGAAACCGGGATAAGGCAGAGTTTCGATGTCTGTGGCGGAGTGAGTTTGGCCGGGAACTATCCGCAAAATGTCGGGGGATTCTGCAATAATTTTCGCCCCCATTGTCTGCAATTTGGCAATGACTGCGGTCAGGTGGTCGGGAATTACCGGCGACAAACTGATTTCCGAGTGAGTGATGGCTCCGGCTACTAAAAATGTTCCGGCTTCAATGCGATCGGGAATAATTGAATAGTCTACCGCGTGCAGCTTGGGAACTCCCGAAATGACGATCGTATTCGTGCCAGCGCCTTGAATTTTTGCTCCCATTGCGCGGCAGAAATTCGCCAAATCTGCGACTTCCGGCTCTTGAGCCGCATTTTCAATCACGGTTTCTCCTTCAGCCAGAGTCGCCGCCATCATCAAAGTTTCAGTTGCGCCGACGCTGGGGTAGTCCAAATAAATTTTGGCTCCTTTCAGGCGGCGGTTCGGCCCTTTGACGTAAGCGTGAACCGTGCCGTGGTCGATGTGGACTTCGGCACCGAGGGCTTGCAGACCGCGAACGTGGAGTTCCACGGGTCGCGCACCGATGGCGCACCCACCGGGCAAGGGCACTTTTGCAAATCCCAAACGTGCTAGCAGTGGGCCGATGATGAAGAAGCTCGCCCGCAGTTGGCTGACTAATTCGTAGGGGGCTTGAGCGTCTATGAGGCTGCTGGCGTTGATGTCTAAAACGTCCCCGTGCTGCTGTAATTTGACTCCTACAGCCGAGAGAATTTGCCCCATGCGGGCGACATCGACTAGACCGGGAACGTTGCGGAGACGGCAATCCTCTGGGCATAGCAGGGCTCCTGCCATGACGACTAAGGCCGAGTTTTTGGCGCCGCTGATTTTGATATGTCCTTTAAGGGGCTGGCGACCCCAAATTTGCAATACTTGTTGGTCGCTTTCAGGTGAAGCTGACAGGTTAGATGAGTTCTGAGCTGGTGTAATGGGTTTGCCCTCCATAATTCGCTTCGTTACTTTATACATTATTAATTTTGGTTCGATTTTACCGGAAAGTTTTTATATGTCTAGGGGTAACATGAGGAATTCCCACAATTATATTTGCTGGAATTCACTAGGGACAAGGCTTTCAGGTTTAATAGCACAAATAATGCCGATCGAGTCTCCTGAAGTTATCTGTATCAAAATTTACGTTTATTTGTAGCGGTCGCTTTGATCACAAATCTTGTACGTTTGTCAACGAACTTTTTAAGTAAAAGCCGGCTGGGTTGTTGAAAAAGGTGTAAGATATCGGTTCGATCGACAATGCCAGAAAGTTAACACATTGTCGATCGCCCCATTGCCTGTGCTACCCTGTCAGTAACTCAGGGCTAAAGCCACTGAGCTTGTAAGAGAAATCAAACAAGCTGTACTGACCAGCCTAAGCCTTAACAGGCTACGTTATTTAGGTCATGACACCCTGGGATGCGAAGCTAGTCCCCTGCCCTGTCGCTAGTAGTTAAACAGTCTTAAAGTCACTGAGACAGTGCTGCCAGCCTAACAAGCCTCCATAACATTGGCGAAGCTAACTTTACCCCAGAAATGGGAGATTGAGGACAACCATATCCTCACGGGAGGGGCAACCATACCCCTCTGCCCCGCGAGGGGATTCAAGGCGATTGAAATCGCCTGGTCGTTTTCCTCTCAGGACTAAAGTCTCGGAGTTTCCCACTTACCGAGTATTTTTTGTGACAACAACCTAGAGCCAAAGCTACTCCTAGCATATGGTTCACATTAAACGGATCGAACTGACTAACTTTAAATCTTTTGGCGGCACGACGGCCATTCCCGTGCTGCCCGGTTTTACTGTGGTTTCCGGGCCCAACGGTTCTGGGAAGTCCAACATCCTCGACGCTTTGCTGTTTTGTCTCGGACTTTCGAGTTCTAAGGGAATGCGGGCTGAACGTTTGCCGGATTTGGTGAACAGCGCCCAAAACAAACGCGGTACGATCGAAGCTAGCGTGACTGCGACTTTTGCCCTG
The DNA here is from genome assembly GCF_036700405.1 of Microcoleus sp. T3_D1. Taxonomy (NCBI): domain Bacteria; kingdom Bacillati; phylum Cyanobacteriota; class Cyanophyceae; order Oscillatoriales; family Microcoleaceae; genus Microcoleus; species Microcoleus sp. T3_D1. The sequence continues at coordinate 30,627 of NZ_JAUBOV010000008.1, read as the reverse complement.
GAAGATGTGGGAGAGGAATGGTTCGCGCGGGATGAAGATGAGGATGAAAATGCAGCCGATGAGTTATCTGTTGAAGCAGAGGAAGTCGAAGGGATAGAAACTGCCGAAACTCAAGACAACAACGGACAATCATCTGCCAATCGAAAATCCAAAATCGAAAATCGAAAATCGGAAGAGTTATCTGTTGAAGCAGAGGAAGTCGAAAGCATAGAAATTGCCGAAACTCAAGACAACAACGGCCAATCATCTTCTGTCAATCAAGAATCGCCTCTATCTGTTGCAGAAGCCGAAGGGATAGAAACTGCCGAAACTCAAGACAACAACGGCCAATCATCTCCTGTCAATCGAAAATCGAAAATCGAAAATCGAAAATCGGATGAGTTATCTGTTGAAGATGTAGAAGAGATTGAAATCGCAGCAACTCAAGACAACAACGGACAACTACTCGCTACTAATAAAAAATCCAAAATCCAAAATCCAAAATCGGATGAGTGGAGTGTAACGCGCAAACTTCGGGTAACTCGCCAAGGTACTTACACTTCAACTTATTACATTAACGGCCAACCTTGCACGCTGACTCAACTTCACGAACAACTCAACCGCTTGCGAATTTATCCCGAAGGCTATAACGTCGTCCTGCAAGGAGACGTTACCAGCATTATTTCGATGAATTCTAAGGAACGCAGAGAAATCATTGATGAATTGGCTGGGGTGGCTCAGTTCGATCGCAAAATCTCTTTAGCAAGGCAGAAGTTGGATGAAGTTAAGGAGGTGGAAGAACGCAGCAGCATTGTAGAAAAAGAGCTGATGTCTCAGCGCGATAGACTTGCTTCCGATCGCACAAAAGCGGAAAAATATCAAAAATTGCGGGCGGAATTTCAAGAAAAGTCGCAATGGGAAATTGTGCTGAAATTCCGGCAATTGCAGCAGCAAGAATGGAAGCTGCGAGAACAAATCGAAGCGGGTGATCGCACTTCTGCATCTCTCACGGAACAACTGCAAGCAATTAGCACCCAAATTCAAGAAGCAACCGCCGAACTTGACGCGCTGAATGCCCGCGTTAAAGCTTTGGGAGAGTCGGAATTGTTGGCTTTGCAAGCGACGATTGCGACTCAGGAAGCGGAACGGCGGCAACTGCAAAACCGCAAACAGGATTTGGAAACAACTGCTGGGCAAATGGCGGCTAACATAGCACAAACCGAGGAAGAAGTTCGCCAATTCCGGCAAAGTTTGGAGCAAATTGAGATTGAAATATCTTATGTTAAGTCTCAGCAGGGGAGTTTGCAGGAACAGCGGGATGCAGCCCAGCAAAGTTTAGATGAAAGTCGGGAAGTTGCCAATGCGATCGCCTCGACGGCGGAAGTTTGGGTACAGCAGCAAACGGAACTGCACCGCCAAATCGAGACAATTCAACAAACTTTGGAACCGCAGCGTACAGAACAAGCTACCATTGGCGAAAGAGCCGATCGCCTGCAAAGTCAAATTCAAGAACAAAACCAATCGCTGCAAGTATTGGAACAGGAAATTGCAGCGAAAAAAGAGCAGCAATCTCGCCTTGTGGAAACCAAAGGCGTGGCATCTTTGCAAGTAGAATCGCTGAATCAGATTTTAGTCGAAGCCGAACAAGAATTGCAACTGCAACAGGAAACTCAAACTCGTTTGTTGGAAGAACAGCGGGAAAGACAGCGCAAATTAGACAAACTAGAAGTGCAGTTTCAAGCACTGCAAGAAGCGACGGGAACGTTTACTGCAAAAATTGTCGCGCAAAGCGGAATTGGCGGAGTTTGCGGCTTGGTGGCTCAACTCGGCAGGGTAGAACCGCGCTATCAGTTGGCGCTGGAAATTGCGGCGGGCGGGCGCATGGGAAATATGGTGGTGGAAGATGACAGCGTGGCTGCTGCTGCGATCGAATTGTTGAAACAAAAACGGGCGGGAAGGATGACGTTTTTGCCTTTGAATAAGATTAGAGGCGGCAGGTATTCGGTGAATGAAAATTTGCGGCGCGCGGCTGGGTTTGTGGATGCGGCTGTTAATTTGATTGATTGCGATTCGCGGTATCAGGAAATTTTTGCTTACGTTTTTGGCAGTACGGTTGTGTTTAGCAACCTCAGCGACGCGCGCCGCTATTTGGGACAGTACCGGATTGTCACTTTGGACGGGGAAATTTTGGAAACTAGCGGGGCAATGACTGGGGGAAGTTCTACTAATAGATCTACCTTGCATTTTGGCACGGTTGAGGCGAGTGAGGCTGCTAGTGAAGCGCGGACGATCGCCTCTTTGCAAGAAAGGTTGGAGGAAATTGAGCGGATTTTGGAACGGTGCAAAATTGCGATCGATCGCGCTTCTGTTGCAGTCAAAACTCGCAGCCAAGAATTGATGGAAGCGAAACAAAATTTGCGCGAAAATCAGTTGCGCTTGGAACAGTTGGATTCAGAAATTAAGAATTTGCAAGCGCAACAGGAACAAGTGCGATCGCAAATTGCCAAAAATACACAGGAATTAACTAATTCGCGATCGAGATTGCAGTTGCTGGAACGAGAATTGCCCGCACAAGAAACTCAATTGCAGCAGTACCGGCAAACTTTGGCGCAGTTGGAAGAGTCGAACAGTCACAGCGAATGGCAGCAAATGCAATCGAGTTTGCGCGCTCTAGAAGCGCAGCTCCAAGAGCGAGAATTGGCTCTGAGAAACGTCCAGCAACGCCTTGTAGACTTGGAAAATCAATTCGGGCGTTTGGAAGACAAAATTAAGGAAGGCAGCGAGAAGTTGCAGGAATGGCAAGTGCAGCAAAACGCGGGGGCGGATGTACTCGATCGCATTGTTTCGCAGCAGTTAGAACTCGATCGGCAAATTGCAGAAGCTAAGGCGGCTTTGGGGGAAATTGAGGAAAAATTGGGCGTGCAGAAGGGAGATCGCGATCGGGCGGAATCTCAATTGCGAGAACAGCATTTAGCCAAACAGCAGTTACAATGGCAGTTGCAAAAACTCCACGAAACCCAGCAAGAACGCCGGGAACAATTGGCCGCCATCCGCACTCTATTGGAAACGCAGCGGGCGGAAATGCCCGACCCCGTGCCGTCGATTCCGGAAAATGTCGAGAAAGCCAATTTGACGGAATTGCAGCAAGAAGTAAAGGCGATCGCCAAACGCATTCAAGCTTTAGAACCAGTCAATATGCTAGCCTTGGAAGAGTACAACCGCACTCAAGAACGCCTTCAAGAATTGAGTCAAAAATTGACGACATTGGAAGGAGAACGCACTGAACTGCTGTTGAGAATCGAAAATTTTACCACACTCAGGCGGCGCGCTTTTAAAGAAGCTTTCGACGCGGTTAACGAGAACTTCCAGACTATCTTTGCGGAACTTTCCGAAGGCGATGGCTATCTCCAGCTAGATGACCAGGAAGACCCCTTCAGCAGTGGCTTGAATTTGGTGGCTCACCCGAAGGGCAAACCCGTACAGCGGCTGGCTTCCATGTCTGGAGGCGAAAAGTCGCTGACGGCGCTGAGTTTTATTTTTGCGCTGCAACGCTACCGCCCGTCTACGTTTTACGCTTTTGATGAAGTGGATATGTTTCTGGATGGGGCAAATGTGGAGCGATTAGCTAGAATGATAAAACGACAGTCTGAACAAGCCCAGTTTATTGTTGTGAGTTTGCGGCGACCTATGATTCAATCGGCTGAGCGTACAATTGGTGTTACTCAAGCACGGGGAGCTTATACTCAAGTCATAGGACTGAAGTTGTAGTCCCGGAGTGTCTGTTGATGACCCTACCCAAAAACGGGTACAAGCCGCCGACAACAGTCGTGGATAGATCAAAATTTTAGACCCTAGTTCCAGCTCCCACATTCCTCTGTGGAGTAAATCTAAAATCTAAAATCTAAAATCTAAAATCGACTGACTGAAGTTGTAGTCCCGGAGTTTCTGTTAACGCTAGTGTTGAGTGATATATGTACTTATTGACACTCCTCGACCTGAAGGTACGAGGATTCTTGGCTCACCGAGACCACTTAAACTAGATTCCTTGAAGTCTCTAGCCCAGAGGTGGGACTCTCCCCAAGAGTTAATTCGGGTATGCCCTACCCTATTTGCTTTTAGGCAAGTCCTGTTTCAGTTTGAAGCAAATTCGCTTCAAATGCTGTTTGTCTAGCTCCTCTGAATCTTTTACCTACTGCGAGGTGGAGTCTAGAAAAATGCAGTAGAACCGCTTAGATTCAATTTTCAAGGTTCAGCGCTTTGTCTTTTGACAGCTAGGTTTTTAGAGTGGTTGATTACCTTTCCACTACTACAAGCATACAGCAAAGCCGTGCTAGAAGCACGGGGGTTTTAGGCCCATTTTTATGATAAATCAGGACTAAACTTAGAATGACATCAGAACAAATTTGCCAACGCTCAGATATTCTCGGCACTCAAGTCATCACCCGCGACAGAGGTAAACGCTTGGGGGTGGTTAGTCAATTGTGGGTGGACATCGATCGGCGGGAAGTTGTGGCGATCGGGCTGCGTGATAATATATTCGCGGTCGCTGGAATGCCGAGGTTTATGTTCCTCAACAATGTCAGCGAAATCGGCGACGTGCTGTTGGTGGAAGATGAGAGCGCGATCGAAGATGATGTTGATGTTGAAGTCTACAGCATTCTGATTAACAGCGAAGTTATTACCGAAACCGGCGAACTTTTAGGTAGGGTGCGGGGCTTTAGGTTCGATCCCGAAGACGGTAAGTTAGTTTCTATAATTATCGCTTCCCTGGGAATCCCCCAAATCCCCGACCAAGTTCTCAGCACTTACGAGTTGGGGATTGAAGAAATTGTCAGCAGCGGCCCGAATCGCTTGATTGTGTTTGAAGGTTCCGAGGAAAGGCTCAGGCAGCTTAGTGTGGGTTTGCTGGAGCGCGTCGGTTTGGGCCAAGCACCTTGGGAACGAGAAGAGGACGAGGCAGGTTATTATCCGAAACCCGTGGCTACGGGAAATCAATTGGGCCCGGGGGTGCGGATACCTGCACCGGAAATGCGGAGCCGGGTAGCTGCGCCTGCGGTTGAGGAAGTTCCTTGGGACGAGGATTTAGAGTGGAATCGGCCTGCGGTTCGCCAGCCGCCGATGCGCGCGGTGCAGGCACAGCAGCCTGAGCCAATAAGCGACGATTACGACGATTACGAAGAGGATAATTGGGGCGGTGAGGAGGACGATTACGAGGAGGAGTACGAGGCGAAGCCGCAATACACTCGCCCTGAGATTTCTCGCCCGAAGCAGCCGGTGGTGCAGTACGAGTACGAGGATGATGTGGAGGCGGATGCTTGGGCTGACGATGAGGCACCGAAGCCTTACCAGGCTCCTCGGGTGAATATTCCTGAGAAGACTAAGACTCCTGAGTACGAGGAGGAGCCTGGTTATTAGGAATTAATCAATTAGCTGAAACCAATATTTTGCACTCTTCTTAAGAACGGGCAAGATGCCCGTTCCACAAAAAGTAGATTTTCTTGTGGAACGGGCTTCTAGCCCGTTGCTGATATTGG